>CAYQQT010000016.1:0-17412 GCA_964419375.1 uncultured bacterium | reverse complement strand
AGGATGTCGGTGAATGCGAAGAGGGGCACGCTGCCTCCGAGGGTGGGCATGAGCACGGCGCGCTCGGCCCCGTGGGCGCGCTCGACGGCCGTGATGACCTCGCGGCTCACCGGCAGCTCGAGCGAGGTCTTCGCGGGATCGTAGCCGCCCTTGTCCACGACGCGCACGGCCCTGCCGCGCAGCTCGTCGGGCAGCGGCTCGTCGGGCGACTCCAGCACCGTGAAGCCCTGGGCGCGGATGTGGTCGATCAGCCGGCGATAGACCTTCGACCAGCGCTGGTTCTTCACCATCCGGATGTCAATGGCCACGGTGGCCTTGTGCGGGATGATCGTGTTCGCTTCCTTGCCGACGAAGCCGCTGCGCAGGCCGCGAATCGTCAGGGTGGGGTGGAACATGACGCGGTCGAGATAGTCGGCGGGCAGGCGCACGCCGAGCTCCTTCTCGAGGGCCGGCAGATCCAGTGGCAGCGCGGCCATCATGTCCCGCTCGCTCGCGGTGGGGCCGGCGACATCCTCCTCGAAGCCTTCGATGAGCGGCGCGCCGTCCGGCGTGGCGATGGAGGCGAGGAGGCCGTTGAGCTTCCATGCCGGGTTCGGCGCCGCGAAGTTGCCCGAATGCAGGTCGCGCCGCGCCGCCTCGATCTCGAATTCGATCTTCATCACGCCGCGCGCGCCGCCGCTGATCGTCGGCCGCCCGCTCGCGTGCTTGGGGCCGTCGGTCACGATCACGAGGTCGGCGGCGAGCAGGTCGCGATGCTGCTCGGTGAAGGCGCCGAAGAACGGGCTGCCGATCTCCTCCTCGCCGTCGAAGATGAGCTTGACGTTGACGCGCGGCGCGAGCCCGGCCGCGTCCATCACGTCGAACGCGTTGAGGTGGCACCAGATCGGGCCCTTGTCGTCGGCGGCGCCGCGCGCGTAGACGCGGTGCTCGCCGAGGTCGCCGTCGGCGATCTCCTTCCACGGCACGATGGGCGCGCCGTCTTCGGCAAGGCCCCGGCGGAACACCGGCTCGATGGGGTTCGGCTGCAGCCAGCCCGCGAGCGGGATCGGCTTCGTGTCGTAGTGGCAGTAGAGCAGCACCGTGCGGGTGGCGCCGGGCACGCGGCGCTCGCCGAAGACGGCCGGGTTGCCGCCGGTCTCGATCACGCGCCCGTCGAGACCGCGCGCGCACATGGCCGCGGCCAGCCATTCGCCGGCAACGCGAACCTTCTGCGGTTCCTGGCTCACCGACTCCAGCCGGAGGAACTCGACGAAGCTCTCGACCATCTCGCGCCGGCGCGCGGCCAAAAGCCGATCGAGCGCGGTCCACTCGCTCATGGGCCGACCATATCATTTGCCCGAAAGGCCGGAATCGGGTATTGCACTGAGCAATGCCTGCTCCGATCCGGGTGCTGGTGGCGAAGGTGGGACTCGACGGCCATGACCGCGGCGTCAAGATCGTCGCGCGCGCGCTGCGCGACGGCGGGATGGACGTCATCTACACGGGCCTGCACCGCACGCCGGAAGAAGTGGTGGCCTCTGCGGTGCAGGAGGACGTCGACGTCATCGGCATCAGCATCCTGTCCGGCGCGCACATGACGCTGATCCCGCGCATCGCGCACCTGCTGGCGGAGGCGGGCGCGAGCGACACGCTGCTCGTGGTGGGGGGCGTGATTCCGGACGAGGACGTGCCCGCGCTCAAGGCGCTCGGCGTCGCTGACGTCGTGCTCCAAGACACGTCTCCCGACGAGCTCGTGCGCCGCGTCCGCGACGCTGTGGCGGCGCGTCACCCGTCATGACGTGGCCTCCGCGCTACGATCCCGCGTACCGGCCGCGCGCGGAGGCGGCGTACTGGGCGCCCGACCTCGAGTGCGCGCCGCCGGCGGAGCGGGATCGCGTGATCCTCGCCAAGCTGCGCGCGCAGGTCGAGTACGCGTGGGAGCGCAGCGCCTTCTACCGGCGGCGGTGGGAGGCGGCGGGCGTGTCGCCGGCCACGCTGAAGTCGCTCGACGACCTCGCGCGCTTTCCCGTGGTCCAGAAGAGCGATCTGCGCGCGGCGCAGGCGAGCGCGCCGCCCTTCGGCGACTACCTCTGCATCGAGCCGTCCGCGGTGGCCCGCATCCACGGCACGAGCGGCACCACGGGGCGGCCCACCGTGTTCGGCATCGGCGCCGACGACTGGGAGCGCATCGGCGAAGCGCACGCGCGCATCTTGTGGGCGGCCGGCCTCCGCCCGGGCGACCGCGTGCTCATCGCGTCCTTCTTCAGCCTCTATCTCGGCTCGTGGGGCGCCCTCAAGGGCTGCGAGCGGCTGGGGGCGACGGCGTTCCCCTTCGGCGCCGGCGTGCCGGGGCAGACGCTGATGGCCGTGCAGTGGGCGCGCGACCTGCGCCCGACCGCGTTCTACGGCACGCCGTCCTACGCGCTGCACTTCGCGGAGACGGCGCGGCGGGAGGGTGTCGATCCCACGTCGCTCGGCTTGCGCACGCTCTTCTTCTCCGGCGAGCCGGGCGCCGGCATTCCCGCCACGAAGCGGCAGATCGAGGCGACGTTCGGCGGGCGCTGCATCGACATGGGCAGCATGGCGGAGATGACGCCGTGGATGACGAACGGCGAGTGCACGCACCGCACCGGCATGCACCTGTGGCAGGACATCGTCTTCACGCAGGTGTGCGACCCCGAGACGTTCCTGCCCGTGCCGTACGGCGCGGAAGGCACGCCCGTGTACACGCACCTGGAGCGCACGTCGCAGCCGATGATCCGCCTCGTGTCGGGGGACCGCGCGCGGTGGACGGACGAGCCGTGCCCGTGCGGCCGCACGTACCCGCGCCTGCCCGCCGGGCTCTACGGGCGCATCGACGACATGTTCATCGTGCGCGGTGAGAACATCTACCCGAGCGCTATTGAAGACGTGTTGCGTTCCATCGAGGGTTTTGGAGGCGAGTTCAGCGTCATCATCTCGCGCCGCGAGGCGATGGACGAGCTGCTCGTGCGGGCGGAGTACGCCGCCTCCCACCGCGACACGGTCGCCCTCGGCGCCACCATGAAAGAGCGGTTGCGCGCGCGCCTGGGGGTGACGCCCGTCATGGAGCTGGTGCCCGAAGGCACACTGCCGCGCTCGGAGTTCAAGGCCAGGCGCGTGATCGACGACCGCGATCTCTACCATTCCACGAGGGCCATTGCCGATGTTTGACCGGGACGCGATCGAGCGGGCGAAGACGTTGCGGCACGAGTGGGAAGCCGGCGAGCTGCGGCGATTTCTCGACCGGCAGCCGGAGTCGCGTGATGAGTACCGCACGGGGTCGGGGCTGCCCGTGCAGCGCGTGTACACGCCGGAAGACGTCGCGGACATGTCGCTGGACGATCTCGGCCTGCCCGGGCAGTACCCGTTCACGCGGGGGCCGTACCCCACGATGTACCGCGGGCGGCTGTGGACGATGCGGCAGATCGCCGGCTTCGGCACGGGCAGCGACACCAACAAGCGCTTTCGTTACCTGATCGAGCAGGGGCAGACGGGCCTCTCGGTGGACTTCGACATGCCCACGCTGATGGGCTACGACTCCGACGACCCGCGCTCGCTGGGCGAAGTGGGCCGCGAGGGCGTGGCCATCGACACCATGGACGATATGGAGGCGCTCTTCGACGGCATCGACCTCGAGGCGATCTCCGTGTCGATGACGATCAACCCCACCGCCTGGATTCTCCTCGCGATGTACGTGGCGGTGGCGGAGGCACGAGGCTGTGACCTCAACAGGCTCTCGGGCACCGTGCAGGCTGACATCTTGAAGGAGTACATGGCGCAGAAGGAGTGGATCTTTCCTATCCGTCCGTCAATGCGGTTGATGCGCGACATGATCGTCTTCTGCGCCGACCGCATGGCGCGCTACAACCCCATCAACATCAGCGGCTACCACATTAACGAGGCGGGGGCGACCTCCGTGCAGGAGGTGGCCTTCACGATGGCCAACGCCATCGCCTACGTGGAGGAGGTCACGCGCAGCGGGGTGGCGGTGGACCGCTTCGCGCCGCGCCTGGCCTTCTACTTCGTGGCGCAGGCGGACTTCTTCGAGGAGGTCGCCAAGTTCCGCGCCGCGCGCCGCGTGTGGGCGCGCCTCATGAAAGAGCGCTTCGGCGCCACGAAGGCGGAGTCGATGCGGCTGCGCTTCCACTGCCAGACGGCGGCGGCCACCCTCACCAAGGCGCAGCCGATGAACAACATCGTGCGCACGGCGCTGCAGGCGCTCTCCGCGGTGCTCGGCGGCGCGCAGTCGCTGCACACCAACGGCCTCGACGAGGCGTACGCGATTCCGTCCGAGCTCGCGATGAAGGTGGCGCTGCGCACGCAGCAGATCATCGCGGAGGAGACGCGCGTCGCCAACGTGGCCGATCCCCTCGGCGGCTCCTTCTACGTGGAGGCGCTCACCAACCGCATCGAGCAGGAGGTGCTCGCCATCCTCGGCAAGGTGGACGCCCTCGGCGGCACCATCAAAGCCATCGAGGAAGGGTGGTTCCAGCGCGAGATCGCCGATTCGGCCTACGACTTCGCGCGCCGCAAGGCCTCCGGCGAGCAGCCCGTGATCGGCGTCAACCGGTTCACGGAGCCGGGGGAGCCCCCGCCGCTGGAGATCCACCGTGTGGACGCCGAGGTGGAGGCCCGCCAGCAGGCGCGCCTGGTGCAGACGCGGCGGGGGCGCGACGGGGCCCGGGTGGCCGCCCTGCTCGAGCGCCTGGAGGCGGAAGCCCGCGATCCGGCAGCGAATTTGATGGACGTGACCGTGGAGCTGGTGCGGGCGCGCGCATCGATGGGGGAGATCGTGGCCCGGCTACGCAATATCTGGGGTTCCTACGTGGAGAAGCCCGTGTTCTAGAACAAGGCGTGGTGATCCAAGGCCGCGACTTTGATAAACTGACCGGGCTGATGGCGGTTCAAGAATCGGTCCTCGTCCTGCAGGAACGCCTCGCCAACGAGCAGAAGCTCGTCCACCTGATCGATCGCATCCACGCCGCCAAGACCCTGGACTCCATTTTCATCGGGCTGCAGGGCGAGATCCTGGCCTTCCTCGACGCCGACCGCATGACGCTCTACGCGGTGGATCCGGACAAGAAGGAGCTGTACTCGAAGTTCCTCGCCCTCGACGCCGTGAAGGAGATCCGCGTCCCCATCAGCGAGCAGTCGGTGGCCGGCTACTGCGCGGTGAGCAAGCAGACCGTCAACATCTCGGACGCCTACGACGCCGCCGAGCTGACCCGCGTGTCGCCCAAGCTGCACTTCGACAGCTCGTGGGACAAGCGCACCGGCTTCCGCACCACGCAGATCCTGGCCATGCCGATCCTGCACGAGAACCGGGCCGCCCTCGGGGTCATCCAGCTCCTCAACAAGAAGCACGGCGGGCGGTTCACGAAGGACGACGAGGCGGGGGCCGCGCGGCTGGCCAAGACGCTCGGCATCGCCTTCCACAACCAGCAGCAGATCGGCCAGCGGCGCGTCGGCAAGTTCGACTACCTGCTCTCGCAGGGTCTCGTGAGCCAGGAGGAAGTCAACGCCGCCATCGCCACCGCGCGCAGCAAGCAGACGGACGTGGAGACGATCCTGCTCGAGCAGTTCAAGGTCCCCAAGGGCGAGCTCGGCATCTCGCTCAGCCAGTTCTACAAGGTGCCCTTCATCGCCTTCGACGAGAAGCTGATTCCGCCCCCCGACCTCATGCGGGATCTGAAGCTCGAGTTCCTCAAGCGCAACCTGTGGCTGCCCATCAAGCGCGAGGACGATGCCACCGTCGTCCTCATCGACAATCCGCAAGACCTGCAGAAGGTGGACAGCATCCACCAGCTGATGCGCGCGCACACGGTGAAGCTGGCGGTCGGCTTGCGCAAGGACATCGCGCAGTTCCTGCAGCTGGCGGGCGGCGAGCTGACCTCGAAGGACAGCATGGGCAACATCCTCACCGCGCTCGGCGACGAAGCGCGCGGGGGGGTGGAGGAAGAAGTCGTCGGCTCCGACCTCGACGAGAACGACAGCGCCGTCATCCGGCTCGCCAACCAGATCATCGTGGACGCCTTCAAGTCGCGCGCGTCGGACATCCACATCGAGCCCTACGGCGCGCAGAAGGACACCATGATCCGGCTGCGCGTGGACGGTGGCTGCCACGAGTACCAGCGCATCCCGGGCGCCTACCGGCGCGCCATCGTGGCCCGCATCAAGATCATGGCCATGCTCGACATCGCCGAGCGCCGCAAGCCGCAGGACGGCAAGATCAAGTTCCGCATGCCCGACAACCGCGAGATCGAGCTTCGCGTGGCCACCGTGCCCACCCAGGGCGGCAACGAGGACGTGGTCATGCGTATCCTCGCCGCCAGCGAGCCGATCCCCGTCGACAAGCTCGGCATGACGGACCGCAACCTGCGCGAGATGAAGGCGGCGGCGGAGAAGCCGTACGGCCTCATCCTGTGCGTGGGGCCCACCGGCTCCGGCAAGACGACCACGCTGCACTCCGTGCTCGGCCACATCAACAAGCCCGACCGCAAGATCTGGACGGCCGAGGACCCGGTCGAAATCACGCAGTACGGCCTGCGGCAGGTGCAGGTGCAGCCCAAGATCGGCTTCACGTTCGCGGGCGCCATGCGCGCCTTCCTCCGCGCCGACCCCGACGTCATCATGGTCGGTGAGATGCGCGACGAGGAGACGGCCCAGACGGGCATCGAGGCCTCCCTCACCGGTCACCTCGTCTTCTCCACCCTGCACACGAACAACGCGGTGGAGACGGTCATCCGCCTCCTCGACATGGGCCTCGATCCCTTCAACTTCGCGGACGCCCTGCTGTGTGTGCTCGCGCAGCGCCTCGTCAAGCGCCTGTGCGTCGAGTGCAGGGAGGAGTACCACCCGGCCCAAGAGGAGTTCGACGCCCTCGAGGAGGGCTACGGCCGGGAGCCGCTGGCCGCGCTCGGCGTGCAGTACGACAGCGACTTCGTGCTCTACCGGGGTAAGGGCTGCGGCAACTGCAACAACACCGGCTACCATGGCCGCGGCGCTATCCACGAGCTGCTCGTGGCCACCGACGACATGAAGAAGCTGATCCAGTCCAAGGCGCGCGTGGCGGAGATGCGCGTCGTCGCGAAGGCGGCCGGCATGACGACGCTCGTGCAGGACGGCATTCTCAAGTCGCTCGAAGGCCTCACGGACTTCCGGCAGGTGAAGGCCGTCGCGATCAAGTAGTCGTAGTTTTCGACCGCTCCCGCTCCAATCCCTCGTGCTGTGGCCTCGTTCTTGCGTGTGTTCTCATTCATGCTCGGAGCGCAGCGTGACGTCCTTGAAGGTCCGGTAGAGCAGCAGGTCGTACACGATCTTCAGCCCGCCGCCGAGGACGAAGGGCGTGCCCAGCGCGACGGACTGCATGATGACGCCCGTGAGCGCGGGCGTCACCGCCTGCGCCACCGTGCGCCACAGCGTGGTGGTGGTCGCGGCCGCCTCACGCTCGTGGTCCTGCACCACCGCCATCACGTAGGCCTGCCGGGTGGGCACGTCGATCTGCGAGATGAGCTGGCGGGCGAAGAGCAGCGCCACCGCCACCGTGGCCGTGGGCGCGGCGGCGACGCCGATGAGGAGCACGTTGGACACGAGGTGCGAGAACACCATCGTGTTGAGCAGCCCGAAGCGGCCCGCCAGGCGTCCCGCGAGGAGCAGCGAGACGGCGGTGAGCATCTGCGACACGAAGAAGATGCGGCCGAGCGCGTCCAGTTCGAGGCCGAAGCGCGTGTGCAGGTAGTAGGCGACGAGGGACTGGAGCACGAAGCCGCCCGCGAAGGAGTCGAGCGAGAAGAGCGCCGCCAGCTTGCGGATGAGCGCCGTGGAGGGCAGCGCCGTGACGCTTCCGCGCGCGCGCACGGGAGCCGTCGCCGTCAGCCGCAGGTACGCCACCGCCTGCACGCCGGCTCCCGCGAGGAAGAGCACGAAGAGCACCCGATACGAGTCCACCGTGCCCACCGCGGCGGCGCCGAGGGCGGCCGCGGCGTAGCCGAGCAGGTTGTAGACGCTCAGGATCTTCGTCCGTCGTCCCGCCGCCGCCGCGCGCGCGATCATGACCTGCTCGATGCTGAGGAAGGGCCCCGTCTCGCCGGCGCCCACCGCGACGTTGCCGACCATCGCCGCGAAGACGACCACCCACGGCTCACGGGAGGCCAGCAGCAGGCAGGCGGCGACGGCGGTGAGGGCGGCGAGGGCCAGGAGCACCGCGCGCCCGCCGAAGCGCTCCGCGGGGCGCCGCACGCCCCACGTGAGCGCGGCACTGCCCACCAGTGTGAGCGTGACGGCCACGCCGATACCGACGGCGCTCACGCCCAGCTCGTCCAGGTAGACGGGCAACAGGATGCCCAGGAAGCCGTAGCAGAAGGTGCGCGCGGTCTTGGCGACGAAGATGGCGCCGATCATCGCGCCCTCGATTTCACGCTTGACAATAACTCAACACCCGTTGAGTATATGGCCACGATGAAGTGGAAGGGCGGAGGTGTCAGATGAACCCGGTCGAACGAATCCTGCTCGAGGAAGCCACGTACCTCGTTGATCGCCTCGCCACGTCGATCCCCCCGGAGGGGGCGACGCCGGAAGCCATGAGCCCGAGGCTGCGGGCGAGGCTGGAAGAGGCGGAAAGCGAGCTGGCCACGGCGCGCACGTCGGTGCTCGAAGACTACGGGCGGTGGCGCCGCGCGCTGGAGGATGCCGAGAATCTCTGGGCGCTGGCCGTGTACCACTCAACCGCGGCCGAACAGACGGGCGAGCACACTACGGCGCTCGCCGCCTGACGGCGGCGGAGGCTCGGCGAGGTATCGGGCGCGCATGAGCTCGAAGCGCTGCCAGTAATCAGGCAGGCTCTTCGCCAGCGCGAGTTGTCCGATGAGGAGGCGTGCCTGCTCGTCCGACTCGGCGGGCGCCTCGGTGGCGCGGCGCGGGTCGTCGGCCACGCTGGTGGCCAGCTGAGCGTCGAGCAGGCGCAGGAACCCGCGCACGTGGGCCGCATATTCCGTGCGGTCGGCCTCGTTGTCCGCCGCGGGCGCAGGGAGGCCGCGCGCCTTGCGGGCGCTCACCAGCGTGTCGAGGCACACGAAGTCGATGGCCTCTTCCAGCCGCTCGCGCACCTCGTAGTCGATGCGGGTGCGCAGGTCGTGGGAGCGGTCCGGATGACGGAAAGGCATCAGCCGAGCATCGCGCGCAGCCCGGCGTTCAGCGGCACGGGCGTGAGCCCAAAGGTCGAGAAGAACGGCGTGGGGTCACAGGTGTTGTTCTCCTCGAGCATCAGGAGCTGATCCGGGGTCAGCGGAAAGCCCGGCAGGCGATGCAGCACGCGCGCGGCGGGCCGCACGAGGGCGACGGGCACGTGCAGCTTGCGCACGCGGCGCCGCGCCATGGCGGCGCCGATGCGATCGAGCAGGTCCACGAGCGTGACGGCTTCCGGGCCGGCCACGTCATAGGCCTGCTTCACCGTCGCCTGCAGATCCAGCGCGCGCGCGAACGCCTGCGCCACCTGCTCCACGGGCACGGGCTGGAGTTGCTGGCGGCCGCTGCCGATCACGGGCACGATGGGCAAGCGCTCGATCATGCGCGCCAGCATCGTCACGAACTCGTCGCCCCGACCGTAGATCACCGACGGCCGGAAGATCGTCCACGGCAGGGGGCTCGAGCGCACGGCTTCCTCCGCTGCCCACTTGGTGGCGTGGTAGCGCGAGGGTGCGGCCGGGCGCGTGCCGAGCGCGCTCATATGCAGAAAGCGGCTCACGCCGGCGGCCGTCGCCGCCTCGAGTACGTTGACGGTGCCCTGGGTGTGGACGCGCTCGAACGTGACGCCCACGCCGGGATGCTCCCGGATGATACCGACGAGGTGGACGACGGCGTGGCAGCCGGCGACGCCTTCTTCCAGCGTCCGGCGCGCCATCACGTCGCCCTCGACGCGCTCGATGGCGCCCAGACCGCGCAAGTCGCGCTCCGAGCCTCGCCGCACGAGGCAGCGGACCACGCAACCCTCGGCGCGCAGCGCCTGGACGACCGCCCGTCCCACGAACCCGGTAGCGCCGGTAACGAAGACCCGGCGGATGGACTGCATGCCCCCAAGGATATCAATGTGCGACTCGGCGGGCGTCACGACCTTCGCGCTCGGTCCCGGGGCCGCTGGATGCTAAGATCGCGCCGTGGTTGCAGCCGCGCTGATCGTCCTCTCCCTGCTCTTCGCCGTTCCCGCCGCCGCCCAACCCCTCGACTTCACGGCCGTGGACGAGGCCGCCACCGACGCCGTGCAGTCGGGCGACATCCCCGGCGTCGTGGTGCTGGTGGGGCGCGGCGACGAGACGCTCTACCTGCGTGCCTTCGGCTCGCGCACGGTCGTCCCCACCGCGCAGGAGATGAAGACCGACACCATCTTCGACATCGCCTCCCTCACCAAGCCCTTCGGCACCACGCTGGCCGTGATGGCGCTCGTGGAGAAGGGAGCCGTGAAGCTGGACGCACCGCTCGGGCGGTACGTGTCGGACTTTCGCAAGACGGCCTACCAGCAGGCGACGATCCAGCGGCTGCTCACGCACAGCGCGGGGTTTCCGGCGATCCCGCCCGCGGGGAGCGTGCGCAACGGCTTTCCCGCGGCCGCCCGCGCCTTCGCGCAGGCGCCCTTCGACTACCCGCCGGGCACGGGCTTTCAGTACAGCGACACCGGCTTCATCCTGCTCGGTGAGATGGTGCGCCGGGTGAGTGGCCTGCCGCTCGACCGCTACCTCGACAAGACGATCTTCACGCCCCTTGGCCTGCGTGACACGTCGTTTCACCCGCCCGCCGCCAAGCGCGAGCGGATCGCCCCCACGGAATTCTTCGGCGGCCACCTGCTGCAGGGCGAAGTCCACGACCCGCGCGCGCGCGCGCTCAACGGCGTGGCCGGCCACGCGGGCATGTTCTCGACGGCGGCCGACCTGGCGCGCCTGTGCCGGATGCTGGTGAACGAGGGGGTGCTGGACGGTCGCCGCGCGCTGCGCGCCTCCACCGTGAAGCTGATGTGGACGCGCACCGCGGACGGCAACGGCTCGCGCGCGCTCGGCTGGGACGTCGCCTCCGTGTACTCGAGCACCATGGCGCCCTTCTTCCCCATCGGCGCCGTCGGCCACACGGGTTTCACGGGCACCGCGGTGTGGATCGATCCCGCCAGCCGCTCCTACATGATCGTGCTCACCAACCGCGTGCACCCCAGCGGCGGGGGCGCCGCCCGCATCCTCGAGCTGCGCCGCCGGGTGGCCGCGGCCGTGGGGGCCCAGCTCTTCCGTCCCGCGTTGCAGGTGGTCGAGGTGGAATCCACGGCGCCCGCGGCGGACGGGCCCGTGGAGATGGTGCCGCCGCGCCCGCCCGCCATCGTCCGTAGCGGGCTCGATGTCCTCGCGGCGCAGAACTTCGCCTCCCTCCAAGGCTATTCGATCGGGCTCGTCACCAACCAGACGGGCATCGATGGGCAGGGCCGCCGCGCCATCGACCTGCTCGCGGCGGCGCCGAAGGTGCGGCTGCACGCGATCTTCTCGCCCGAGCACGGGCTCACCGGCGACTCCAACAGCGAGAACGTGCCGCACGGGCGGGACGCCGCCACGGGCCGCCCCATCTGGAGCCTCTACGGCAGCGCGCGCCGGCCGACGGCGGCCATGCTGAAGGACGTCACCCTCATCGTCTACGACATCCAGGACGTGGGCGTGCGCTACTACACCTACCTCACGACCCTCGTGTACGTGATGGAGGAGGCGGCGCGCCACCACATCCCGCTCGTCGTGCTCGACCGCCCCAACCCGATCACCGGCCGCGTGGTGGAAGGCCCGCTGATGGACGCCGACCTTGGCTCCTTCACGGCGCCCCACCGCATTCCCGTGCGCACGGGCATGACCATCGGCGAGTTCGGCCGCATGGTGGCCATGGAGCGCAGGATCCCCGTGTCGATGACGATCGTCCCCGTCGAAGGGTGGGAGCGCAGCCGCTGGTACGACGAGACGGGGCTGCCGTGGGTGAACCCGTCGCCGAACATCCGCTCCGTCACCCAGGCGCTGCTCTACTCCGGCGTGGGCCTGCTGGAAGCGACGAACATCTCGGTGGGGCGCGGCACGGAGGTGCCCTTCGAGGTGGTGGGCGCGCCGTGGATCGAGCCCTACGGTCTCGCGCAGGCGCTGAACGACCTGCGCCTGCCCGGCGTGCGCTTCGATCCCGTGACGTTCACGCCCACCGGCGACAAGTACGCGCAGAAGGCGTGCGGCGGCGTGCAGGTGGTCGTCACCGACCGCGAGGCGATCCGCCCCGTGACGGTGGGCCTGGCGATCGCGCGCCAGCTACGCGCGCGTCATCGCGACCAGTTCAGGGCCGAGCATATCCAGAATCTCCTCGTCAATCGCTCCACCATGTGGGCCTTCCTGCGAAACGAGCCGCTGGAGCGGCTCGTGGCGTGGGCCGATGCGGATCGCAGTGATTTCCTGAAGCGCCGCGCGTCGTATCTCATCTACAAATAGCCCTCCTGTGGAGATGGGGGGCCGCGACAGGCCCCCCAAGCCCCCCGAACGCTCGTCGCGCCCCGGGGAACCCGTGGCGCTCCTCGATCGCGGGGGATTGACAGACGGACGCCTCGAACGTGACGGAACAGGTCTGCCCGGCAGCGCACGCTGCGTCAGGCAGGGAGGATTCAGCGCTCGATCACCTTGAAGGTGCCGGGGAGCTTGTCGCGAAGCTTGTCGCGGCGGGCGGCGGGGATCGTGACCACGGCGGGGTCGCCGTCGCTCACGAAGCGGTCGGCGGGGTTCTTGTCGAAGTAGGTGAGCCAGTAGGACAGGTCGCGCTCGACGGCCTGGATGCGCGGCAGCCGCGTGCCGTCCCAGGCACGCGCGAAGGGCGAGGGGGCGGCGCCGCCCGCCACCATCAGGATGCCGTCGTGGCTGTACGTCGTGCCCTTGGCGCTGCCACGCAACGCCCACGACACGTCTTTGGGGTACACGCCGTGGGGCAGGGCAATGGAGCGGATCTTGTAGTCCGGCACGTGGCGCTGGATCCACTGCTGCGCCTCGGCGATCTGCGTGCGCACCGTGGGCTCCTCGTACTTGCCGAGGTTGGCGTGCCACAGCGTGTGGTTGCCGATCTCGTAGCCGCGGCTGACCAGGAACTGCAGCTTCTTGCCCTCGTACTGCGGCTGGTCGAAGAGGCGATTGGGGCGACTGGCGCCGGGCAGGACGAAGAAGGTCGCCGCGCGCCCGAACTCGGGCTTTTCGCGCGTGAACGCTTCCAGGATGCCCACGCCCGACTTGGGATCGATCTCGGGGGTGCCGTTCCTGTCGACGTAGCGGAACTGGCCCGGCGAGGAGTCGTCGAAGGTCAGGATGACGGGCGTGGTGCCGGCGGGCGAGGTCACACGGCCGTCCATGAGGTCGTTGAGGTTCGCGAGGCGGTAGCCCCTGGCGTAGAGCGTCTCGAGGTCCTTGCGGAAGTTCTCGGGCGTGCGCGTCCAGCGCTCCTCGGGGTAGTCAATCTTGTGGTACTCGAGGATCATCACGCGGCCGAGCTCGTTGGCGGGCAGGGACTGCGCGCTGGCGAACGAGGCGATGAGGAGGACGGCGGTGAGCGCGGCGGCGAGGACGACGAGCAGCCTCACTTGGCGGCGAGCGAGCCCTTCTGGCGCAGCGCCTGACCGGTGTAGTCGTTGCGGGGATTCCACAGCATCCAGCCGGTGCCGCCGCCCTCGTCGGATCCGCGAATCTGGTCGCGGATCTCGGTGACGCCGAAGACGCGGCGGTCGAAGGCGTAGTCCCTGAAGTCCTGCAGCCAGGGGCGCACGCGCACCTGCGTGGTGGCGGAGCGCTTCCTGATGAGCCGCACGCTCTCGCGCACCACCTCGTAGGAGTTCACCACCGGGTTGCGATAGCCGGGGATGCCCAGTTGGTAGCCCGAGGGGTAGACCATGGGGCAGATGTAGTCGAGATGCGGCGCCAGCTCCTCGATGCGCTGCCCGATGTCGGTGTCGTTTTCGTTGAAGGCCGTGTAGCCGAAGACGTCCGCGGCCACGAAGGCGCCCGTCTTGCCGATCTCCTTGCGCGCGCGCTCGAAGAAGGCGGCGACGGCCGGCAGTCGCGTCTCGCGATTGTTCGGCTTGAGGTAGCGGGCGGCGCCGAGCTTGCCGTCGGTGGGGAAGCGCACGTAGTCGAACTGGACCTCGTCGAAGCCCCGCGCCGCCGCTTCCTTGGCGAGCGCGATGTTGTAGTTCCACACTTCCTCGCGGAAGGGGTCCACCCACGCCAGCTTCTCGTTGTCGATCCACGGCTTGTCCGTACGCGTGTCGATGATGGCGAGGTCCGGGCGGTGGTGGGCGAGGATGTTGTCCTTGAAGGTCACGATGCGCGCGATGGTGTAGATGCCGCGTGCCTTGAGGTCGGCCATCATGCCGTCGAAGTCCTTGAGCGTGGCCGGGCCCTGGGCCCCGGCCGCGAGCGCCAGCTCGACGTTCGTGCGGTAGATCACCCAGCCGCGGTCGCCCTTGACGTCGATGACGACGGCGTTCAGCTCGGTGCGCGCGAGCAGGTCCAGCACGCGGTTGCGGATGCCGCGGTCGCCGAAGCCGTAGTACGTCAGGTAGGCCGCCTTGATGGCCTGGGGCTTGAGCACGACCTCGAGAGGACCCTTGGTCGCCGTCAGGATCACCCGCTCGTAGCCGGGCAGCTTCACGACGACCGGGGACGTGCCGAGATCCTCGAGCTTGAACCGGCCCTCGGCGTCCGTGCGGTGCTCCACGCCCTTGGCGACGACGGAGACGTTGGCCGCCGGCTGGCGGTCGGGATCCACGACGCGGCCAGTCACCACGCTCTCAGGCCAGGGGATCGTCGGTATTGGCGGCGTCAGCGGCGCCGGAGGCGTCGGGGGCCGCACGAGGTCGCCCGGCCTGGGCACGCTGGCCATGGGCATCGCAGGCGCGGTCGCGTGCGGTACGCTCGTCGCGGGCGGAGGCGGGGAGACGGCGGAACCCGGCACCGGGATGACCATCGACACCGTGGACACTTCCCGGGTGTGCGCGTCGGACGGCAGCAGGACGTAGCCGTTGCCGATTGCGATGGCGAGAAGAATCACTACATAGCCGCCGTCAAAGAAATTACGTCGTGCTACAGACATTTCCGTCCCCCGACTCATTCGTTGTTTCGACAATAGCGGGATAGCCAAGGGCCTTCAAAGCAAAATCTTGCGCGCGCGGCATTGCCCTACCACAAACGCCGTACAATCGCGCGCATGAGCGAGCGAGCCCCCGATCTAGCCCTTGGATGTGCCATCGCGCGCGGCCGCCACGTCGAGATCAACGGCCTTCGGCTGCACCTGTTGGAGGGCGGTCGGGCCGGCGGCCCCGTCCTCTGTTTCCTGCACGGGGGTTCGGCCCACGCGCACTGGTTCGACGCCGTCCTGCCCCACTTCGCCGACCGCTTTCACCTGATCTCACTGGATCAGCGGGGCCACGGCGAGAGCGAGTGGGCCTCGCCGCCCGCCTATGCCACGGAGGACTTCGCGAGCGATCTCACGGCCTTGATGGACCGCATGGGCTGGCCGCGCATGGCCGTCGTCGGCCACTCGATGGGCGGTCACAATGCCACGGCCTTCGCCGCCTGGCATCCGGACCGCGTGAGCGCGCTCGTCATCGCCGACTCGCGCCCGGCGCTGCCGCCCGAGCGCCTGGAGCGCATGCACGAGCGCGGACGCCGCGCGCCCCGCCTGCACCCGAGCCGGGAGTCAGCCCTGCGCTCGTTCCGCCTCCTGCCGCGCGAGACGATCGCGTCGCCCGAACTCCTGGAGCACCTCGCGGGACACGGTTTGACGAATCGCAACGGCGGCTGGACCTACCGCTTCGATCCCGCCTGCAACGGATCGCGTCGCCCCGCTGATCTCTGGCCGCTCCTGCCGCGTATCACAGCGCCGACTCTCATCGTCCGCGGCGAGCTCAGCCCCATCATGACCCCCGAGATCGCCTCTCGGATGCTCGCCGCCATCCCTCACGCACGCTTCGTCGAGATCCCCGGCGCCCACCATCACCTCGTGCTCGACACCCCGGCCCCGTTCAACGCCGCCGTGCGCGATTTCCTCGACGACGTGCTTCCCGGCTAGTCAGTCGCGCGCGTTCGGCGGGGGCGGGTCGGGCTTCGGGGTGCAGCGACCCGTTTCCCTCTCAACTAGGACCGAACGAGGCGTGTCGATGGAGCCCAGCCACCCTCGGTCCGAAGCGGCCACCATCCACGTGGTCCCCGCACCCCGAAGCCCGACCCGCCCCCGCCGAACGCCGGTTCAAATGGTTGAACCGCGCTGTGCTTACGCGTCGGATCGTGGGACGCGGCCGACGTGGAGGGCGATGGCGCCCAGGCCGTAGCGGCGGTAGGTCACGTCGCGGAAGCCCAGGTCGGTCATGAGGCGGGCGAGGGCGCGGGGGCTGAGGTAGCGATCCACCGACTTCGGCAGGTACGTATAGGCTTGGCGGTCGCCGGCGATGAGGGCGCCTATGAGCGGGACGATGCGGCGGAAGTAGAGGGCGAAGAGGGCATCCCAGCCGGGGACGCCGGGGCGGATGATCTCGAGCGCGATGACGAGGCCGCCGGGGCGCGTGACTCGGCGCATCTCTCGCAGGCCTGTCGGGAGGTCGCCGAGGTTTCGCAGCAGGAAGGCGGAGGTGACGCAGGCGAAGGATTTGTCGGCGAACGGTAGCGCGAGAGCGTCGGCGGCCAGCAGCGGGATGCGCGGCGCCGGACGGCCGGCGAGCTTGCGCTGCGCCTCGGTGAGCATGCCCAGCGAGAAGTCAGCGCCGATGACCTTGCGGCCAGGGCTGGCGGCCTGCACCGCGATGGCGAGGTCGGCGGTGCCGGTGGCGAGGTCGAGGATGGGGCCGGCGGGGGCCGAGGACGCCGTGGCGGCAGCGTAGCGGCGCCAGGCGTGATGGCGGCCGCCGGTCATGAGCGAGTTCATGAGGTCGTAGCGGCCCGCGATGCGGGTGAACATCGCGCGCACGGACTCTGCGTGGGTGCTCATATCCTCCGGTTTCGCTCGACCGTCGAACTGGGCGTGCTCATATCGTTCGGGCTAGCGGCCGGCGCGAGCCGGGCCGCTCGACCCTGCTCGTCGACGGCCCACGACGTCAGGCCAGTTTTCGGTCTTGAGCCCCACCACTCGCCCGAAGTGCTTGGCATTGTTCGTTACGAACGTCACCCCCAACGACAGGGCATGGGCAGCGATGGGGGTGTCGAACGTCCCGATGGGCTCGCCGCGTCGGGCCAGTGAGGCGCCAACCGCGCCAAAGCGCTCCGCCGCGGGCTGATTCGAAGGGGACAACGGCCACCGCCTCCACAAAGGTGCTAATCAGGCGGTGCAGCTTCCGGGATCGCCTCGCGTCGGCGCCGAAGCGCAGCTCGGCGAGCGTGATCGAGCTGATGC
>CAYQQT010000015.1:0-17624 GCA_964419375.1 uncultured bacterium | reverse complement strand
GAAGGCGCGCTCGCCCGCGCGCTCGAGGGCCGACCGGCGCGGCGCGGGACCGAGCACCTTGTACGCGGTGACCGGCTCGCTCTTGCCCTTCACGGCGAGGGCGCCCGCGGGCAGCAGGCGGGCCTCCGAGCGCACGAGCCGCGCGGTGGCCTCGGAGATGAGAATGTCGCCGGGCTCCGCTATCTGCTGCAGGCGAGCGGCCACGTTGGTCGTGTCGCCCACCGCCGTGTAGTCCATCCTCAGGTCCACGCCGATGGAGCCCACCACGACGAGCCCGGTGTTGACCCCGATGCGCACCGCAAGCTCGCTGCCGCCCATGTAGGAGCCGCGGTCGCGCAGCTCGCGGCGGATGGCGATGGCGGCCAGCACCGCGCGCCGCGCGTCGTCCTCGTGCGCGAGCGGCGCGCCGAAGAGGGCCATGAAGCCGTCCCCCAGGAACTGGTTGATCGTGCCCTCGTAGCGATGGACTTCGCCCAGCGCGAGCTCGAAGAATCCATTGAGGAGGGCGTGCATGCGCTCGGGGCCGATGCGCTCCGCGAGGGGCGTGGAGTTGGCGAGATCACAGAAGAGCACCGTCACCTGCTTGCGCTCGCCCTCCAGCGCCGTGCGCGACGTGAGGATCCTGTCCGCGAGGTGCTTGGGCGTGTACGCGGCCGGGGAGGCGAAGGGGGCGGCCACCGCGGGGGCGCCTGCCAGCCGCTGGCCGCACTCCAGGCAGAACTTCGCGGAATCCGGCAGCTCGGTGGCGCAGCGGGGACAGCGCATGCCGTTTACTATCGCACCGCGCGGCCCATCGCGCGCGCTACTCGAGATGGGCGCGCAGCATCCAGGCCATACCGATGTTCGGCTTCATCGTGTCCTCCTCCGCTTGGGATGCCGGACGGGGTCAGAACGTTTCGCGCAGCCGCGTGCTAAAGTTTCGAGTACGGAGGATGTCCCATGCAGCTGCCTGAGCGCGTCACCATCTGCGAGGTCGGGACCCGGGACGGCTTTCAGATCGAGCCGGACTTCATCGCCACCGAGCAGAAGGTCCAGGTGGTGGACCTGCTCTCGGAGGCGGGCGTACCCCGCATCGAGGTGACCTCGTTCGTGCACCCGAAGGCGGTGCCGCAGCTGCGCGACGCGGAGGCGGTGATGGCGGCCATCCGGCGGCGCCCGGGCACGCGCTACGCGGCGCTCGTCCCCAACGAGAAGGGCGCCGTGCGCGCGGTGGACGCAGGTGTGGACGCCCTCCACACCGTGATGTCGGCGAGCGAGAGCCACAACCTGGCCAACGTCAACATGACGGTGGCGGAGTCGCTCGACAAGCTGCGGGCCGTGATGCTGGTGGCGGAGCGCGCGAAGGTCCACGTCGGCTGCGGCATCTCCACGTCGTTCGGCTGCCCCTTCGAGGGCGACGTGCCGCTGCCGCGCCTGGAAACCGTTGTGGGCCACTTGGTAGGAATGGGTGCCCGCGCCATCGGGCTCGCGGACACCACCGGCATGGCGAACCCGCGTCAGGTCACGCGGGTGCTCGAGCACCTGATGCCGCGCTTTCCGGGCGTGGAGTGGACGCTGCACACGCACGACACGCGCGCGATGGCGATCCCCAACATCCTGGCCGCCATGGCGTGCGGCGTGACGAACTTCGACGCCTCCGTGGGCGGGCTCGGCGGCTGCCCCTTCGCGCCCGGCGCCTCCGGCAACGTCTGCACCGAGGACCTCGTGCATTGCCTGCACGCGATGGAGGTGGACACCGGCATCGACCTCGACCGGCTGCTCGACGTGAGCCGGCGGGTGCAGGAGATCGTCGGCCGGCCGCTGCCCGGGCAGATCGTGAAGGCGGGCAAGTTCACGCGCCGGTATCCCGCGCCGGACGGCGTGAGCGCGCGCCTGCCCACGGCCTCGTGACGAAGACGGCGCAGCGGATGCTGGGGATGATGGACCGCGCCACCGCGCTGTGGCAGGTGCCCGTCATCGGCCGCGACAAGGGCCGCGTGATCCGCAAGCTCATCGACAAGCACCGCTGCACGCGTGCGATGGAGATCGGCTCCCTGCTCGGCTACTCCGCCATCCTCATCGCGAGCGCGCTGCCGCCCCGCGGCAGGCTCACCTGCCTGGAGGCCAACGGCTACCTGGCCAAGTTCGTGAAGCTCAACCTGGAGCGTGCGGGGCTCGGCAAGAAGGCGAAGGTGGTGGTGGGCGACGCCCTGCGCGTGATCCCGCTGCTGCCGGGCCGCTTCGACTTCGTGCTCATCGACGCCGCCAAGGAAGATTACCTGGACTACCTGCGCCAGCTCGAGCCCAAGCTCGTCGCGGGCGCCGTCGTCGTCGCCGACAACACCGGTCTCTTCCGCCGCGACGTGGCGCCCTACCTCGAGCACGTGCGCAACCCCGCCGGGCGCTACATCACGCAGGAGTACCAGTTCGGCGACGACGCCATGGAAGTGAGCGTGGTCCGCAAGCAGTAGCGGCCGCCGGTACACTGGGCGCATGAGAAGAGCCGCCTACATCACGCCCGGCCGCGATCTCGCCGCCGCCACCGACCTCGCCCGCCTCGCCGAGCATCTCGGCTACGAGAGCGTGTGGGTCACGCACGGCCACGGCCGCGATTCGTTCCTGGTGCTGGCCGCGTACGCCGCCGCCACCACGCGGCTGCGCGTGGGCAACGGCGTGCTGCAGATCCTGCCGCGCCATCCCGTCGCCACCGCGCAGGCCGCGCTCACGCTCGCCGAGCTGAGCGGCGGGCGCTTCACGCTGGGGCTGGGCATCAGCCATCGGCCGATGATGGAAGAGATGCTCGGGCTGGCCATCGTCGATCCCCTCACCACGATGCGCGAGTACGTCGCCGTGCTGCGCGGCGCGCTCGGCGAGGGCGCGCACGTCGAGGGCACGCACTACCGCGTGCACTGGTCGGCCGCGATGCCGTCGCGGCCGCCGGCGCCGCCCATCTACCTGGCGGCGCTGTCGCGCCGGATGCTGGAGCTTGCGGGCGAGATCGCCGACGGCGTCATCCTGTGGCTGAGCCCGCCCGCCTACGTGCGCGCGGTGGCGGTGCCCGCCCTCGAGCGCGGCCGGCGTAGGGCGGGCAAGACGCTCGACGGCTTCGAGATCGTGTGCGCAGTGCCACTGGCGGTCACCGACGATCCGGACGGAGCGCGGGCGGCGTTCCGTGCCGAGCTGGTGCGCTACGCGGCGCTGCCGTTCTATCGCGCCATGCTGGAGGCGAGCGGCTTCGCGGCGGCGCTGCGCGAGTTCGACCGCGACGGCGCCGTCCCCGCTTCTCTCGCGGACGCCCTCGGCGGCATCGGCGACGCCGCCGCCGCCCGCACGTTCGTGGCTGAATACCGCGCGGCGGGCGTGACGCTGCCCGCGGTGCGTCCGATCACCTTTCCGGACGCGCCCTGGTACCGGCGCACGCTGGAGGAAGCGGCGGCGTGGTGAAGGCCGCACTGTCGCTCGGCCTGATGGCGGCCGTGCTCGCCTCCGGGTGCGCGTGGACCCGCTCCGGAGGCCCCCGGATGCTGCGCGCCGATCGTGCGGCACCACTCGTGTACGTGGCCCTCGGCGACAGCACGGTGCAGGGCATCGGCGCCACCAGCGCCGCCGCCCACTACGTCGGCCGCCTGCACGAGTGGCTGCGCGCGGTCTACCCGCAGGCGCGGACGACGAACCTGGGCGTCGCCGGCGCCACCTCCGCGGACGTGGTGGCCGGGCAACTCGAGCGGGCGATCGCGCTCGCTCCCGACCTCGTCACGCTGTCGATCGGGCCCAACGACATCACCGGCCGCGTGAGCGTGCGCGAGTACGAGCGTCACCTGGACGCTATCTTCACGCGGCTGCAGAAGGAGACGGGCGCCGTGGTCGTGGTCAACCTGCTGCCCGACCTCGCCGTCACGCCCCGCTTCCGGAATGATCCCGCCCGTGAGGCGGTGGGCCGGCTCAGCCTCGAGTTCAACGAAGCGCTCGCGCGCCTCGCGCGCGAGCACGGCGTGGAGGTGGTCGACCTCTACGGCCCCAGCCGGGCGGAAGTCATCGCGCGGCCGGAGCTGGTGGCCTCCGACGGCTATCACCCGTCAGACCTCGGCTACGCGCGGTGGGCCGAGCTGCTGTGGGCGGGAATCGAGCGCCGCATCCCCCGCTGAAGGGGAGGGCGCGCCGGGTTACCGCTGACGTGCCTCCCGGGCGCGCCGGGCCAGGCGAGGGGCGAGCGCGCGCTCAGTGCTCGACGTAAAAGAGCAGCACGGTCGCCATGAGGACGAGGAAGGCCGGCCACGCCCATTTCAGGACCCTCTCGGATTCGGTCCTCCGGGCGAAGAACAGCGTGGCCCCGAGCCCGACGGCGGTGAGGCCCATGGCGGCGTGCTGGAGGTAAATGGCGTCGAGGTGGAACGAGCCGTCGTGGAAGTGGGCGAAGAGCGAAATCCCGCCCAGCGTGGCGAGCACGGGCACCAGGTAGCGCGCGAGCCCTCCGCGGAGGGTGCCGTACGCGCGCAACCCCTCGATGGCGCCGATGGCGAGGAGCAGGATCGCGAAGAGCTTGTGCTGCAGCACGAGGGGATCGAAGAAGATCTCCACGAAGCTCTTCGGTCCGTACGGCCACGCCTCGGGATCCGAGCTGATGAACAGGTACACGCCGAAGGCGACCCAGAGCGGCGCCGACAACGCGTTCCACGGAAAGCGGCGCCCGGGCCGCCCTTCCCAAAAGATCACCGCCGCCAGCACGATGAGCATGGCGCCCGAGGCGCGGTGCGTGAACTGCGAGTAGAGGGCCTCGGCAGGGTTTCGGGGATGCGCATGACCGGGCTTGCCGTGGACGGCGCCGCCGTAGGGCGCCAGGAAGGCGTTCTCCTCGGCGAAGGGCCCCGCGGGGTTCGGATACCAGGCCCACACGTGGGCGACGGCGAGCGCCGGATGCCAGAGCACGAAGCGCTCCCCGCTCACGGGATGCACCGGCGGACAGGCACGCGCGCGCGGCGCCGGCACCTCGCGGAAATCGCGGTAGTGGCACGACGCCTCGTGCTCGTGCCAGTCGGCGCCCGGCAACGGATTGGGGTCGGGCTTGCGGGGCAGCGCGTACTCGACGCCCGCCAGCTGCCAGTGGCCGTCCCGCTCGACGTAGAGCAGCATGGGCGGCCGCGCGAGGTCGATGCCGACCGTGATGGCGTCGTACGCCGAGAGCAGCGGCGAGGACGCGTTCAGGAAATGGTAGCCGTGGCGCAGCTCCATGCCGCTGATCTGCACGAAGCCGTCCTCGCGCGCGCGCGCGATGTCGAGATAGCGGGCGGTGGCGCGGCGGACTTCGGCGACGATCTCGTCCGGCGTCGACGGCGCCGCCGCCGCCGGCACGGGGGCACTGCACAGAACCAGAAGGCACGTGGTGAGGAGCAGGACGTTTCGCATGGCGCCCACCACTATACTGAATTCGTGAGCGCTTTCCTCACCGCCGATGGCCTCCTCGCCCTCGTCACGCTCTCCGTCATGGAGGTCGTCCTCGGCGTGGACAACGTCGTCTTCATCGCCATCCTCACCGGCCGCCTGCCCGCCGCGCAGCAGGAGAAGGCCCGGAAGATCGGCCTCACCCTCGCCCTCGGCATCCGGATCGGCCTCCTCCTCGCCATCTCGTGGATGATGCGGCTCACGCAGCCGCTGTGGGCGCCCTTCGGCCACGAGATCTCCGGCCGCGACCTCATCCTGCTCGGCGGCGGCATCTTCCTCATCTTCAAGGCCACGCGTGAGATCTACGACAAGGTCGAGGGCGAGCACGCGCACACCGCCCCCGGCGGCAAGCGCGCCGCCTTCGCGGGCGTCCTCGCGCAGATCCTGGTCCTCGACATCGTCTTCTCGCTCGACTCCGTGATCACCGCCGTCGGCATGGCGAACGACCTGTCCATCATGGTGGTGGCCATGGTCATCGCCATGATCGTGATGCTGTTCTCCATGGGCGCGGTGGCCGGCTTCGTGGAGCGACACCCGAGCGTGAAGATCCTCGCCCTCGCCTTCCTCCTCCTCATCGGCGTCATGCTGATGGCGGACGGCTTCGGACAGCACGTCCCGAAGGGCTACATCTACTTCGCGATGGCGTTCTCGCTGCTCGTGGAGATGCTGAACCTCAGGTACCGCAAGAAGGCGCGCGTGATACAACAGTAGCCCCATGCGGGGCTACCTCCTCTCCCGTCTCGCCCAGACGGCGCTCGTGGTCTTCCTGTCCCTCACCGCGGTGTTCGGCATGGTGCAGCTCAGCGGCGATCCCGTGCTGCTCTTCATGCCGATGGACATCCAGGCCAAGGACGCCGACGAGTTCCGGCAGCGCCTGGGCTTCAACGATCCCCTCGCCGTCCAGTACGCGCGCTTCATGGGCGGGGCCGTGCGCGGGGACTTCGGCGAGTCGCTTCGCTACCGGCGCCCGGCCCTCGGCCTCGTGCTGGAGCGGCTGCCCGCCACGCTGCTGCTCGCGGGCACCGCCCTGCTGCTCACCCTCGTGGTGGCGGTGCCGCTCGGCGTGCTCTCCGCCGTGCGCCGCAACTCCGCCGTCGATCACGTGAGCACGCTCGTTACCGTGCTCGGCCAGGCCACGCCCGGCTTCTGGCTCGGGCTCATGCTCATCTACCTCTTCTCCGTGCAATTGCGCTGGCTGCCCACGGGCGGCATGGGCACCCTCGCGCATCTCGTGATGCCGTCCATCGTGCTCGCCGCCTTCTACTCGGCGCGCGTGGCGCGCCTCACGCGCTCGGCGGTGCTCGACGCCCTCAACGAGGATTACGTCCTCACCGCGCGCGCCAAGGGGCTCGCGGAGAGCCGCGTCATCGGCAAGCACACGCTGCGCAACTCCGCCATCCCCATCATCACGCTGGCGGGGCTGGAGGCGGGGCAGCTCCTCGGCGGCGCCGTCATCACGGAGACGATCTTCGCGTGGCCCGGGCTGGGCCGCCTCACCGTGCAGGCGCTGCTCAACCGCGACTTTCCGGTGGTGATGGCGGCCGTCTCCTTCACGTCGATCATCTACACGCTGATAAACCTTTTAGTGGATCTGGCGTACGGGTGGCTCGATCCGCGCGTGCGGGTACGGGCGTGAAGAAATGGGTCGGGCTCGTCCTCACGCTGGCGGTGGTGGTGGCGGCGGCGGCGGCGCCGTGGCTGTCACCGCACGACCCCCTGCGCGCCGACTTCACGAGCGGCCTGCAGCCGCCGGGCTCGCCCGGCCACCCGCTCGGCACCGACCAGCTCGGGCGCGACCTTCTCGCGCGCGTGCTGCACGGGGCGCGGCTGGCGCTCTTCATCGGCGTGTGCACGGTCGTCATCACGGCGGTGGTGGGCGGCCTCCTCGGGCTGGTGGCGGGCTTCGCGGAGCGCTGGCCCTCGGCGGTCCTCATGCGCATCGCCGACGTGCAGCTGTCGTTTCCCTTCATCCTGCTCGCGATGACCATCAACGCCATCGTGGGCCTCGGCCTGCGCAACATCATCCTCAGCCTTTCGGCGGCGGGATGGGTCGTGTATGCTCGCGTCGTGCGCGGCGAGGTGCTGTCCATCAAGCAGCGTGACTACGTGCACGCCGCCTCCGCGCTCGGCGTCGGCCGCGCGCGCCTGCTCTTCCGCCACGTGCTGCCCAACGTCGCGCCCTCCATCATCGTCGTGGCCAGCCTGCAATTCTCTCAGTTCATCGTGGCGGAGGCGGCCATCAGCTTCCTCGGCTTCGGGGTGCAGCCGCCCACCCCCGCGTGGGGCAGCATGCTCTCCGAGAGCCGCGACTTCCTCTACGTCGCGTGGTGGCTCGCCGCCTTCCCCGGCATCGCGCTCGCGCTCACCGCGCTCGGGGTGAACCTGCTCGGCGACTGGCTGCGCGACACGCTCGACCCGAAACTCAGAGTGTAAGGAGACCGGCATGCGCCGACTTTCGATCGTCGTCGTCACCCTTGTCGCCATGTCCGCGGCGCTCGCCGCCGTGGTCGAGGCCCAGGACCGCGCCCGCACGAAGGAAGTGATCGTGGGCTTCGGCGCGGAGCCGCGCACGCTGCTCGGCGTCACCATCGTGGACTGGACGACGAACTCGCAGATCGAGCACATCTACGACCGTCTCCTCGACCGCGACGCGAAGACGCTCAGGCCGAAGCCGATGCTCGCCACCGCGTGGAAGGTCGTCAACGACACCACGTGGGAGTTCACGCTGCGGAAAAACGTGAAGTTCCACAACGGCGAGCCCTTCACCGCACAGTCGGTGAAGGCGACCATGGACTATCTGAAAGATCCGGCGAACAAGACGCACTACGCCGCCTACTGGAAGCAGGTCAAGGACGTCCAGATCGTCGACGACTACACGGTGCGCTTCATCACCGACGGGCCGTGGCCGAGCCTCATCGACCGCGCCTCCCTCACGGACTTCCTCGTCATGCCCGCCAAGGCCCTCAAGGAGCAAGGGCCGCAGGCCCTGGCGCAGAAGCCCATCGGCACCGGGCCCTTCAAGTTCGTGGAGTGGAAGCGCGACGAGCGGCTGGTGCTCGAACGCAACCCCGACTACTGGGCGGGGCCGGCGGACGTGAGCCGCGTGACCTTCCGCTTCATCCCCGAGTTCAGCTCGCGCATGGCGGCTCTGCTCGCGGGCGAGATCGACATCATGAAGGACGTACCGCCCCACGCGGTGGAGGCGGTGGAGCGGAGCGGGCGCGCCAAGGTGCGCTCCACGGTGTCCTCGCGCATCAACTACCTGGCCCTCGTGAACCTCAAGCCGGGGCCCATGCAGGACGTGCGCGTGCGGCGCGCCATGAACCACGCCGTCGACGTGGACGAGCTCATCGCCCGCGTGCTCAAGGGCAACGCCACCCGCATGTGCGGCCCCCTCGCGCCCGCCAACGTCGACTTCGCGAAGGCGGAGTGCTACAAGTACGACCCTGCGCGCGCGCAGGCGCTGTTCAAGGAGGCCGGCGTCGATCCGAAGGGCCTGTCCCTCACGCTGGACACGCCCTCCGGCCGCTACCCGCTCGACAAGGACGTGTCGCTCGCCATCGCCGCCCAGCTCCAGCGCCTCGGCATCACCACGAACGTCGTCGTGAACGAGTGGGGCACGCATCTCGACAAGATCAAGAACCGCAAGACGGGGGATCTCTTCTTCCTCGGCTGGGGCCCCGCCCTCTACGGCCAGGGCACCGTGGAGCAGCTCTTCAAGGCCGACCAGACGTACGCCTCCTACGGCAACAACAAGGCGGTGGACGACAAGATCGCCAAGGCCATCACCATCGTCGATGCCAAGGGCCGCGCGGCGGCGTACGCGGATCTGCAGCAGGTGCTGCGCGAGGAAGCGCCGTGGGTCTTCCTGTGGCAGCAGCACGACCTCTACGGCGTGGCCGGCCACGTGGAGTGGGCGCCGCGCGCCGACGAGAAGGTGTGGATGTACGACGCGAAGGTGAACGCGCGATGATCACCGTCTTCACCAACGCCGTGCTCCTCGACTGCACGGGCGCCGAGCCCGTCCAGGGCGCCACCGTCGTCGTGGAGGGCGACCGCATCAAGGACGTCCTCGCCAAGCCGGGGGCGGGCGCGGTGCCGGGAGAGGTGACGACCATCGACTGCAAGGGCAAGACGCTCATGCCGGGGCTGACCGACGCCCACGTCCACATCTGCGCCGTCGAGGGCAACATCACCGACCAGCATCGCGTCCTGCCTCCCAGCCTGCTCGCGGCCAAGGCGCTGCGCCGCGCGGAAGAATGCCTGATGCAGGGCTTCACCACCGTGCGCGACGCGGGCGGGGCCGATTATGGGTTCAGGGAAGCCGTCAATGAAGGCGTGTACCCGGGCCCGCGCATGCTCGTGTCGGGCAATTACATCTCGCAGACGGGCGGCCACGGCGACAAGCGGCGGCGCGCGGAATGGATGGAGCCCATCGACTGCTGCATCGGCATGATCGGCTCCATCGCCGACGGCGAGGCGGAGGTGCGCAAGGCCGTGCGCGAGCAGCTACGGCGCGACGTGGACCAGATCAAGATCATGGCCTCCGGCGGCGCCATGTCGCCCTCCGATGAACTCGACACCACGCAGTACACGATCGGTGAGATACGGGCGGCAGTGGAGGAAGCGCAGGCGGTCGGCAAGTACGTGCTCTCGCACGCCTACTCGGACACCGCCGTGCGCAACGCGATCACGGCGGGCGTGCGCTCCATCGAGCACGGCAACCTCATCCGCGAGGGCGCGGCGAAGGCGATCAAGGACGCGGGCGCCTTCCTCGTGCCCACCATGATCACGTACGAGATGATCTACCGCGAAGGCAAGCGCTACGGCATCGGCGATCACCAGATCGCCAAGATCAACATGGCGCGCGAGCAGTCCGTGCAGGGCCTGACCTACGCGTACAAGGCAGGGTGCAAGATCGGCTCCGGCTCCGACCTCCTCGGCGACATGATGGTGCAGCGCGCGGCGGAGTTCGAGCTGAAGGCGCAGGTGATGACGCCGATGGAGGTCCTCCTCTCGGCCACCAAGGTCAACGCCGAGCTCTTCCGCATGTCGGACAAGATCGGCACCGTGGAGCCCGGCAAGTACGCCGATCTCCTCGTCGTCGACGGTGATCCCCTCAAGAACCTGCGTCTCTTCCAGATGCAGGATAGGATCTCCGTCATCATGAAGGGCGGCGTGCTCTACAAGCGGACGGCGTGATGGCGGCTGACCACCAGGCGCTCATCCTCGACCAGTTCACGCGGCAGGCCACGCCCTTCGCCACCTCGCCCGCGATCCAGGACGAGGAGGCGCTGTCGCTCATCGTCACCTTCAGCGGCGCGGGGCCGGACGACACCGTCCTCGACGTCGCCTGCGGCCCCGGCATCGTCGTGTGCGCGTTCGCCCCCGCCGTGCGGCATGCCACCGGGATCGACCTCACGCCCGCGATGCTCGATCGCGCGCGGACACTGCAGCGCGAGCAGGGGCTGACCAACGTCACGTGGCAGGAGGGCGACGTGCTGCCGCTTCCCTACCCGGACGCGTCCTTCTCCATCGTCGTCTCGCGCTTCGCCTTCCATCATTTTCTCGAGCCCCGGCGCGTGCTCGCCGAGATGCGCCGCGCCTGCGCCCCCGGCGGCACCGTCATGGTGGTGGACGCCGCGCCCGCGCCCGACAAGGCGGACGCCTTCAACCGGATGGAGAAGCTGCGCGACCCCTCGCACGCCCGCGCGCTGCCGATCGAGGAGCACCTGCGCCTCTTCCGCGACGCGGGCCTGCCGGAGCCG
The DNA here is from genome assembly GCA_964419375.1 of uncultured bacterium. Classification (GTDB taxonomy): domain Bacteria; phylum Methylomirabilota; class Methylomirabilia; order Rokubacteriales; family CSP1-6; genus JBBDXO01. Next base: position 6,438 of record CAYQQT010000015.1, on the reverse strand, counting down.
CGCCGAGCGTCGTACCGCCTCGAAGGCGAGCTGGAGGGGCTGCTCGCGCGCTCGTTCCCGAACGCGGGCGACACGGAGCGGCTGCGCGAGATCTTCACCAGCTCGTTGACGGACGACGCGCTCGGCATGGACACCCGCCGCGACGACGCTCGCATCCGGTTCGGTTATCCGGTGGCGGTCCTCGCCGCACGACGCTAACGTGCGCGTGGTCGATCTCAGCTTTCCCATCAAGCCGCACTTCCGCTGGAAGGTGGCGAGCGAGCGCCGCTCGTCGCACGAGGCGGGCGATCTCTTCCAGTCCACGATCCTCACCGTGGCCTGCCACGCCTACACGCACGTCGACGCGCCCATCCACTTCCTGCCGGGCGACCGCGACATCGCCCAGATGCCCGCCGACCAGTGGATGGGCCCCGCCGCTGTCGTCGACCTCACGCATCTCGGCGACAACGGCGAGGTGACGGCGGCCGATCTCGACGCGCACGCCGGGCACGTGCAGGCGGGCGATATCGTCCTCCTCCGGACGGACTGGCCGCGGCGCGTGAGCGTGGAGAGCGAGCGCTTCTGGCGCGAGGCTCCGCACACGGGGCGCGGCGCGTGCGAGTGGCTGGTGAAGCGCCGCATCAAGGCCGTCGGCTACGACTACCCGCCCGACTACGCGATCCGGACGATGATCTTCGAGCCGGGCCGCACGGTCACGCGCCACGAGTGCACGACGCACGACGTCTTCTTCCCCGCCGGCATCACCGTCATCGAGTACCTCACCAACCTGGAGCAGATCGGCGCGCCGCGCTGCCGGTTCATCGCGCTGCCGTTGCGCATCGAGGGAGCGGACGGCTCGCCTGTCCGCGCCGTGGCGCTCGTCGACTGAGGCCACGCCCCGGAGGGTTCCGCCGGCGACGGTCACCGCCCAGATGTCGGCGGCCACCCCGCGCAGGCTTCGAGGCGCGGGATGACGCGCGCGCCCACGAGCTCGATCATCTGCAGCGTCTGGGCCTGGGACATCGTCGGCCAGAACAGGCGCGCGGCCACGTGGGTGACGCCGAGCGCGGCCAGACGCGCCAGCGCCTCCACGCAGTCATCCGGGCTGCCGACGATGAACGGATCGCGCATGAGGGCGTCGATGCCGGACGCCAGCGTGCCGCTCACCCCGGGCAGCCCGTGGCGCGCGTACCCTTCGTACTTCGCCTCGATGGCGGGCCGGGCGAGCCGGCGCGCCTCCTCGCGCGAGGAGGCCACGTACACCTCGCGGTGGACCGGCACGTCCGCGGGCGGTGCGTGACCATGGCGGCGCAGCTCCTCACGCCACAGCGCCAGCTGCGCCTTCAGCATGTCGTAGGGCTGTGTGCCGAGCGCGAAGAAGGCGTGACCCAGGCGCGCGGCGCGCCGGATCGGCGCCTCGCTGGTGGCGGCCACCCAGATGCGCGGATATGGCTTCTGGTATGGACGCGCGGTGGGACGAGCATCCGTCACGCGATAGAACCGCCCGTGATGCGTGACCTCGTCCTCCGTCCACAGACGCTTCATGAGCGCCAGCCCCTCTTCGAAACGGCCCACGCGCTCGCCCATCGCGCCGGCGGCGGCCTCGAATTCCTCCGGCCGGTAGCCGAGACCGACACCGAAGATGAAGCGTCCCTCGCAGATGTGGTCGAGGGTGGCCACGTCCTCCGCCACCTGCACCGGATTCAGCAGTGGGGTGAGGAGGACGCCCGTCGCCAGCTCCATGCCCGGCACCTCGGCGGCCAGGCGCGCGAGCACGGGGATCGGCTGGAAGTGCTGGAAGGGATGGATGAGCCAGTGATGGCCCCACGACACGAACCGGAAGCCCGCGTCGCGGGCGGCGCGAACCTGCTCGAGGTGCTCCTGCCACTGGCGCTGCAGGTCGTACCCCTGCGGCACCACCTGGCCGACGTGGAAACCAAGCCTCATGCCGAGACAATGGCACAATACCGGGGTGAGTTTCCTCGACCTCCGCCTCGCCCCCATGGCGGGCGCCACCAACGCACCGTTCCGGCTCGTCGCGCGCGAGTGCGGCGCCGGCCTGCTCACCAGCGAGGAGATCGACGCGCGCGCCCTCGTGGAAGAGAACGTGAAGACGCTCGCGCTCGCGCGCTCCCTGCCCGAGGAGCGGCCGCTCGTCATGCAGCTGCTCGGCGGCGACGCGGAGGTGCTGAGCGAGGCGGCGCGGCGGCTGGAGGCAGCGGGCGCGGACGGCATCGACCTCAACATGGGCTGCCCGGTGCACAAGATCGTCGCCAAGGGCCAGGGCTCGGCGCTCATGCGCGATCCCCTCTCCACCGCGCTCCTGCTGCGCGCGCTCCGCAAGGCCGTGCAGGGCCCGCTCAGCGTGAAGATCCGCGGCGGGTGGGACGATCGCACCGTGAACGCGGTGGAGATCGCGCGCATGGCGGAAGATGAGGGCGTCGATGCCATCTCCGTGCACCCGCGCACGCGCTCGCAGCAGTACAGCGGCCAGGCGCCATGGGACGTCATCCGCGCCGTCGTCGACGCGGTGAGCGTGCCGATCACCGGCAACGGAGACGTGTGCAGCGTGCAGGACGCGCGCGCGATGCAGGCGGCGACGGGCTGCGCGGCGGTGATGATCGGCCGCGGCGCCCTCGGGCGGCCGTGGATCTTCCGCGGCGAGGACGTGAGCGGGGACGAGCGCGCGCGCGTCATCGCCCGCCACTGCGCGCTCATCGAAGAGCACCTGCCCGAGCGGCTGGTCCTCACCCAGCTCAAGAAGCACCTGTCGTGGTACTCCGAGGGCCGGCCTTTCGCCGCGCGCATGCGTCCGGCGCTGTTCGCCGCCACCTCGCCCGCGGCCGTCTACGACGTGTTCTGGAAGACCTGGTGAGCCAGCGCTGGTTCGAAGACTTCAAGGTGGGCGATCGCTTCGAGAGCCCGTCCAAGACCCTCAACGACACCCACTTCATGTTCTTCGCGGGCATGACGGGCGACGCGCACCCGCTGCACTACGACGACGAGTACGCGAAGAAGACACGCTTCGGCCGCCGTCTCGCCCACGGCCTGCTCCTCACGTCGATGACCGCCGTGGGCGCCTCCTCGCTGGCGCCCATCATCGAGGAGTCGATCGTGGCCTTCGTCGAGCAGACGACACGGTTCAAGGGGCCCGCCTTCATCGGCGACACGATCAAGCCCAAGCACGAGATCGTCGCTCTCGAGCGCAAGCGCTCCGCGGGGCTGCTCACGCTGCGGGTGACGCTCACCAACCAGCGCGGCGAAACCATTCTCGAAGGTGAGCACCGCTACCTGATCGCGTATCGGCCGGCGTAGACGCCCTCGGAGCCTGTCGAATATCGAGGAGCGCCACGGCTTTGCCGGGGCGCTGCCGAGCGTGGGGGGATTGGGGGCCGTCGAGGCCCCCATGTAAGTCAATCGCTTGGGGGGTCCTTCGAGGCCCCCCATCCAACTACGTCTGGCCCGTCCAGTTCTTCTGGGCGACCTCTTTCCAGCGCTTGCGGATGCGGTCCATCGCAGCTTGCGGAAGCGGTCCCGCCTTCAGCGTGGCGGCGTTCTCCTGCCAGCGTTCCGGCTTCGTGGTGCCCACGATGGCGGTGTGGACGCCGGGAGTGCTGAGGGTGAAGCGCAGCGCAGTGGCGATGGAGGCCCCGGGATCGGACTTGATGAAGTCGTAGTCGAGCTTGCGCAGGCGCTCCCAGTAGGTGTGGTGGTAGGCGCTCACGGGCTTGCGGCCCGTCTTCCAGGCGGCGTTGGCGAGGGGGCGCTTGGCAATGACGCCGATGTTGCGCTTGCGCGCGAGGGGCAGCGTGAGGTCGAGGGCCTCCTGGTCGGCGATGCTGACTGACGTCTGCAGCGTGTCGAAGCGCCCGCACTCGATGGCGTGGCGGGCCGCCGGGCCGTCGCCGCTGTAGCCGATGTAGCGCGTGTAGCCGCGCTCGCGCGCCTGGTCGAGCGCCACGATGACGTCGCCGCGGAGCAGCTCGGCTTCCGAGCAGCTGTGCAGCTGCACGAGGTCCACATAGTCCGTGCGCAGCCGCTTCAGGCTGCGCTGGATGCTCGTCAGCAGCGAGGCCGGGCGCCAGTCGTCGGTGCCGAACCCGCCGGGGTGACCGCACTTGGTGAAGAGGTAACACTCCGCCCGCCGCGACGCCACCGCGCCGCCGATCAACGCCTCGCTGTCCACGTAGCACTCGGCGGTGTCGATGACGTTGAGGCCGGCGTCGAGCGCGGCGTTGAGCAGCCGCGTCACGACGCCGGCAGACGCCTGCTCGTAGCCGATCTCGGAGCCGCCGAACCCGAGCACGCTCACGCGCATGTCCGTTCGTCCCAGCGTCCGCCGCTCCACCGTCACGCCGTTCTCCTATCGGAATATCGAGGAGCGCCGCGGCTTTGCCGGGGCGCTGCCGAGCGCTTGGGGGGCATCGAGGCGCGTCCCGGGTTCCCCGGGATGCGGCCGAGCGTTGGGGGGCTTGGGGGGCATCGAGGCGCGTCCCGGGTTCCCCGGGATGCGGCCGAGCGTTGGGGGGCTTGGGGGGCCCTTCGAGGCCCCCCATCCAACTAGTCGTCGTCATCGTGGACATCGAGGAGCGGCAGCGCGTCAGCGCCCGCGGCGCGCCGCTCCCATGCGCTCGTCCGCCAGTTCTCGTGACGCCTGGTCGGCACCCGCCACGGAGGTAGCTCCAGCATCAGGTACGTGCAGAGGGCGTTCACGTACGGCTCGTACATCCGGCGCAGCTCGTCGAGCCGGCCGTCGGCGGCGGGGGCGTTGTCGAGAACCATGCCGCTCGCGGCGACGGCCGCGCGCAACTCGGCCAGCTCGCGCGCGGGGAGCCGGTTCTTCGCGGGCGCCAGGGGCGGCGTGCGCAGCACCTGCGAGAGATCGACGACGGCATGCCGCGCGATCGCAAACGTGAGCTGCGCCTGACGAGCGATGGGCCCGGAGAGGCCGACCATCGCGAGCGCGCACGCATCCAAGATCGTGGTGAGGGCCGCCAGCCACGACTGGTTGTCGTGCTGGGAGCGGTAGAAGATCAGCACCGGATAGGAGAGATGACTCTCCAGCACTTCCGCCGACCACTGCTCCCACCGGACCAGCAGCCGGCGCAGCTCGTCAGGATCGGCCGCGTGCCTGCGCAGAAGCTCCTCGGCGCTGGGGGGCGAACCCGCCCGCTCGTCGAGCAGCGTGATGGTCACCTCGCGCCGCGAGAACGCCTGGTACAGCACGGGCAGGTAGCCGATGACGAGGGCGAGGAAGGCGAACCCCGTGCCCGCCTCCACCACGCTCAGGATGCGGCCGGTGCGGCCGGTGGGAACGAGATCGCCGTAGCCCAGCGTGAAGAAGGTGGTCCCGCTCAAATAGAGGTAGTCACCGAAGGCGATCGCCTCCGCGTTCAGCGGCAGGCCCAGCCCCCAGTACGCCATCGCGAAGCTCACGATGAGGCAGCACGCCCACAGGTTGATCAAGAGGAGCAGCGACAGCGGGCCGTAGAACGCGAGAGAGGCGTCGCGGCGCGCGCTGGAGCGCAGCCGCCGCGCCACTGAAGAGGCGATGCCCCACGTCACGCGAAAGAAGACCCGCGTCGGCCGCAGGCGGCGGGTGACCCGGCGCGGCAGCACCATCGCCTCGAAGACGTCCCACATGATGACGATGACGAGCACGAGCCCCGCCACCGCGATCATCGTCGGCATGAAGGAACCCGCAGGGCGCTCAAAAATGCCCAGATCCTAGGCGGCGAGGAGCTCGCGACTGAGACGTAGGCCGCCTACGTCGCAGGGAGCGAGCGACGAGCCAACGACGGAGATGGGCATTTTTCAGCGCCCTGCTAGTCGGAGCGGCCGCGCGCGGCGATGTCCCACACGGCTTCCACCGTGCGCCCGCGCACGGCATACACGCGGTCGTACAGGTTGAACGTGGGATCGCAGTGGGGCGGGAAGAACTCGATGCGCTCGCCCAGGCGCGGCGCGCGCGAAGGGTCGGTGACGATGAGGCGGCCGTGCTCGTCGCCCGCGAACTCGTAGCGGAGGCCGGGCCGCTCCACGGCCTCGGGCGGAAACGGCTTGTCGGTGGAGAACGCCTTGAGTCCCGCGTCCGCCATCGCGCGCTCGGCGGTGGGCACGCTCACGACGGTGGCGAGCACCGTGAGCGCCATCTCGAAGTCGGTGAGCGCCTCGCTGCTCTTGCCGCCGATGCGCCGGTAGTCGAGATCCATCACGCAGTACGACCCGCTCTGCAGCTCCGTGAGGCCGGCCAACTCGCTGTCGATGTCGTAGGTGCCCGTGGACGCGCCCGCCACCACGTCCACGGGCAGCCCCGCCGCCTCGAAGCGCGCGCGCGTGTCCATGAGGGGCGCCATCGCCTGATGCGACGCCGCCCGGCGCGCGGCCCAGCCGATGACGTGGGCGCAGTGGCCGGCATACCCCTGCAGGCCGCGCAGGCGCAGCGAGCGCTCGCCGGCG
>CAYQQT010000014.1:10181-17693 GCA_964419375.1 uncultured bacterium | reverse complement strand
CTGCGCGGCCGCGGTTCACATCGACGTGAGGCGCACCGGACCGACTCTGTATTCCCCCCGGTGAAACCGAGCGTTACCATGGCGATGACGTATGACGCTCAGGTCGGCGCAGTCTATTTCGCTCGATCCGAGGCGCCGCGCCGCGCTGTGGGCATGGACGGCGGCGGTACTCCGGCGGAACTTCGACGCTGCGAGGTTCCGACCGAGTCGGCATAGGAGAAACCCGATGAGTGTGATGCACGACGTTCACGGCCTCCGTAAAGCATCGGCGCCCCCCCTCGTGGCGCTCGTCGTCATCATGGTGGGAAGCGCGCTCGCCTTTACGCTGCTGACGGCTCCGTTCACCCAGTTGCTGGGGGCCGGCGCCGGTGCGGTCCCGGCCGCCTTCCACGGGATAGCGGCGTCTCTGTACCTCTTCGCCGGCACCATCGGGCGCCGGTGGTTCCTGGGTGAATGAGCAGCTCACCACAATGAACGGCCTGCCCTCTCGGCTGCTGCAGCTTCTCTATCTGATGTTCCCCGCCTACGCAGCAAACATGGCCCCGCCCTTCGTGAAATACTGGAGAGGCTGGAACGCGCCCATCGCGGCGCGCCACCTAGGAGACCACAAGACGGTGGTGGGCTTCGTCCTCGGCGTGGGCGCCGCCATTGTGGTGACGTTCGTTCAATCGCGCATTGCCTGGACCGGCGCTCTGATCGACTACGACAACTGGTTTCCACTCGGACTTCGCCTCGGCATTGGCGCAATGGCGGGCGACAGCGTGAAGAGTTTCGCAAAGCGCCGCCTTGGCATCCGGCCCGGCGAGCCGTGGGTGCCCTTCGATCAGCTCGATTTCGTGGTCGGCGCGCTCCTGCTGATCGGGAACCGTGCTCGCCTCTCGGTGCTCGACTATGGGCTCATTCTTGCGCTCACGGCAGGCGGCCACATCGTCGTCAATCACGTCGCGTACAGGCTCGGCGTACGCGACACGCAGTGGTAGCGCTTCGCGCCCACGCCGATCACCCTGCGCCGTGAGCCTTCATGCGACGTCGCGGAGACGGCGTAGCGCTTCCGGGGACGAGAGGCCGTGGGGGACGTTCACCGCAGTGCGTGCGCCGTGAGCCAGTCGTCGACGAGCGGTCCCAGGCCTGGCTCACTCGTCTCGGCGAACTCGTACCGCGCTCGAACGATCGGCTTGTCGACGGCGATGAGCCGCGCGATGTCGACGGGCGTCGCCGCCACCACGACGTCGGCATCGACGCGTCGGATGGTCTCCGCAAGCGCCTCCAGCTGAGTCGCGGTGTAGCCGATGGCGGGCAGCACCGGACCGATGTGCGGATAGCGCTGAAACACCTCGTGAAGCTCGCCCACCGCCGCCGACACCGCCACGAAACCCGCGCCGAACGGCATCGAGCCATGAGTGATGGTGGGCCCATCCTCGACGATGAGAACACGTCGGTCGCGCACGGCGCTGGCATCGAGCGGGCGAACGGGAAATCATTATTTCCGCCGTCCCAGACGATGACGTCGGATTCGGCGGCGGCCTGTGCACCGATCTCGGCGTAGTCGACGCCCGCGAACACGATATTCCCCGCCATCACGTGCGGTTCATACTCCTCGCGCTCTTCGACGGTGCACCGCGCAGCGGCCAGATCTACGAGCGTTGCGAAGCGCTGCGCGCGCTGGCGCTCGAGATCGCTGTACGGCATCGGATGGCGGATGACGGCAACGCGCCGGCCGGTCTTGCGGAGCCGCGCCGCCAGCCACCGCGCAATGGGCGATTTTCCGCAGCCGGTGCGAACGGCCGACACCGCGACCACCGGCACCCCGGCCTTCAGCATCGTCCGACCCGGACCGAGCAGTACAAAATCCGCGTTGCAGGCAAGTGCCGCCGTGGCGAGCCCCATCACGCGGCACTACGTGACGTCGCTGTACGCGAAGACCACGGTGTCCACGCGCTCACGGCGGCAGATCGCCTCCAGCGCAGCTTCTTCCTCGATCGGGATCCCGCCGGGATATCGCGGGCCGGCGAGCGACGGCGGCTAGCGGCGCCCGGCGATTCCCGGGATCTGGGTTGCGGTAAAGGCCACCACGACGGCCGTCGGGTCGTCGCGATACACGACGTTGAAGTTGTGAAAATCGCGCCCCGCGGCGCCCAGGATGACGATCCGCCGGGTGGCCACCGACGTTAGGACGACCGTGACTTCTTCGACATCACCGCCCGCGCCCGTTTGATGCCGGCTCCCGGTCGTGCGTGCTGCCGCTCGGCTCGCTTCGGTTGCGCGACGTGGATGTCGTTCCGTCGCGGCTGTTCATACTTTCTGGACTTCATGGGGCTCCTCCTTGGCCGCGCGGCACGAGCGCGGGGTCATTGCGGAAGTCGAGCAACACGGTTGCCAAACCCGTACACCGCGTCGCAGAGCGCAAGTCCGCGTCGCCTCACGGAAAACGGTACACGGGACAGTGGCGTCCATCGCGAGACCGCATGGGGCTGCCGTGCCCCACCGTCCCATCGGCGCCTCAGAACAGCGGCGCCACGTCTCGCCAACCTCCTGCCAGATCGCACTCTTGCCACGGCGGTCGGTGCGGCACTCGGCTTGCACTCTCTGACGGCGCCACGAAAGAGCGATGCCCCGTATCGACCGACCGAATGGCCGGTGGGAGGATCCACGATGCCGCCACATTGCGACTCACTTGATGGACCGGTTGTGCGTGCTGCGCAGCGAGCACTCGATGCCGCGAACGTCGCCCTCGTACTTCCGTTCGTTCCAAAGCGGGGAGAAAAGGAGATCATCGATACCTTCGACAAGGTCTCGGCGGCGCGGCACACGAACGCGGTATGCCGCGAGGTCGCCGATCGCTACTTCTTCGAGACCGTGGTGCGCATCCACCGTGCCGGCGAAGGCGCGCCCTTCACGGGGTTGAAACCCGCTGGGCTCGACGTCGGCCCCGTCATTCCAATCGCTGAGAAGGCGATCGAGAGCGGGAACCCCGCAGCGTTGGAAGACGCGCTGGTGACCGCTGTGCGACATGAACTGGCCGACCGGTTCCATCACCTGGAGCACCTCCGCGCCGGTGCGCAGAGCGGGCTGGACGGCGCGCGTGCCTATGTGACGGCGATGCTCGGGCTGCAGGTGTGGGCCCACGGCGTTTACGAGGCAACCAGGGCGAAGGCTCACGCGGCCACCCACACGCACGACTGAGCGCATGGTCGCCCGCAGGCCTCGGCGAGCGGCCCAGTCAGCGCCAGTGCGCCGCATGTGGAGCCGCCGCCCCAGCAGAGGCGCCTGCACCCCAGTCGGACGCGCCTCTCGCCGCTAATTCACCGACTTCGCGGTGCCCGGAGCGTGGCACACGCCTTGCGCTCTTTGCTGAAGCGATGAAAGATGAACGAGAGCGGCGGCTGGTGTAGTTACGTGACTCCATCGACGAACAACTCCTCGGCCACTACCGCAGCTTCCACGCCCTCTGCCTGGCACGCGCTGTCCGTGCATCAGGTCGCGAGCCTGCTCCGAACCTCCGTGGAGGCGGGCCTCACTTCGCACGAAGCCGCCCGACGGCTGATCGATGTCGGCGCCAACCGCATCGGTGACGTGCCGGAGCGGCCGCTCTGGCGACTGGCGCTCGATCAGTTCCGCAGCGTCGTCGTCCTCCTGCTCCTGGGGGCGAGCGCCGTCGCGGCGGCGCTGGGCAGTGCCCTGGAGGCGCTCGCCATCCTCGTCGCCCTCGTGCTGAATGCGGCGATCGGATTCAGCACCGAGTGGCGGGCACGCGTATCGCTCGCACGCCTGCGCGACCTCACGGTGCCGCAGGCCCTGGTGCGGCGTGACGGCGCGGCCAAGCGGATACGAGCCGCCGATCTGGTTCCAGGGGATGTGATCGTGCTCGAAGCAGGCGCCCAGCTCCCGGCCGATGCGCGGCTCATCACCGCCGTCTCCCTTCGAGTCGATGAGTCCGCCCTCACTGGCGAGAGCGTTCCCGTCGAAAAGACCGCCGATGCCGCGGTCGAGCCGCATGCGCCCGTGGCGGACCGGACGACGATGGTATACCTCGGCACCGCGATCGTCGCAGGCCGGGGCGTCGCGCTCGTAACGGCGACCGGTATCGCGAGCGAGGTCGGCCGCATCGGGCAGCTCATCGGACTCGCGGGTGAGCGAGCGACCCCGCTCGAGCGTCAAGTCGAGGTCCTGGGCCGGCGACTCATGGGGGTTGCGCTCGCGATATCGGCGTTCGTGGGACTGATCGGCGTCATCCAGGGTCTGCCGCTGGGCCTCATGTTCGAGACCGCTATTAGCCTGGCCGTCGCCGCGATTCCCGAGGGATTGCCGGCAATCACGGCCGTGGCGCTGGCCACAGGTCTGTGGCGTCTGGCCCGAGCGGGTGCGCTGGTGCGCCGGCTCCCGGCGGTCGAGACGCTGGGCTCCACGACCGTCATCTGCGCCGACAAGACCGGGACCATGACGGAGAATCGCATGACGGTCGTGCGCATTCATGTCGCCGGCCGTTCGCTCGGCCTCGACGACGCACTCGGCGGCGCGGCCAGACGATCAGACGTCGTCCGCCTCCTCACCGTTGCCGCCCTGGTGAACGATACCGTCATCGAAGGCGACGGCGACCACCGCCGCCTGCACGGCGACCCCACCGAAACGGCACTCGTGGAGGCGATCGTAAAAACCGGTCTCGATCCCGTGCGACTGGCGCACGACTGGCCCCGACGCGACGAGCAACCGTTCGACTCGGCCACGCGCTTGATGGCGACCTGGAATGACACGCCCGACGGCGCGCAGGTGCTGCTCGTCAAGGGCGCGCCCGGGGTGGTCGTCGAGCGGTCGGGGTGGATACACGACGGTGATGATCGCCGACCCCTGACGGCCGACGACCGTGCTCGCTTGCTGGAGGCCAATCGCGACCTCGCGGCGCTCGGGCTGCGAGTCCTGGCCGTCGCCTGGCGTCCCGACGCCGCCGCGGACCGCCGGATCGACGACCTCACGTTCCTCGGCTTCATCGCGCTCGAGGATCCGCTGCGACCTGGTGTGCGCGAGGCGATCGCGCGCTGCCGGGACGCCGGGATTGCGACCATCATGCTGACCGGTGATCAGCGCGTCACGGCCGAAGCGGTGGGCCGCCGGCTCGGGCTGCCCGTCGATGCCGTGCGGAGCCGCGTGAGCCCCGAGGAGAAGTACGCCTTGATCGAAAGGCTCCAGCGCGAGGGCCACGTGGTGGCGATGACCGGCGATGGCATCAACGATGCTCCGGCGCTCGCCCGGGCGGATATCGGTGTGGCCATGGGTCGTCACGGCACCGACGTGGCCCGCGCCGCCGCCGACATCGTCCTCACTGACGATAACTTCCCCACCATCGTGCGCGCGGTGGAAGAAGGCCGTGTGATCTACGCCAACTTGCAGAAGGTCATCCGTTTCCTCTTCTCCTGCAATCTCTCGGAAATCATCCTCATCTTCGCGGCGATCGTCGCCGGGCTGCCGGCACCGCTACTGCCGCTCCAGATTCTCTGGATCAACCTGGTCACGGACATCCTTCCCGCCGTCGCTCTCATCCGCGATCCCGCGCAACCGGATATCATGCGACGCCCGCCGCGCGACCCCCGCGCGGCGCTTGTGAGCCGGCGCGCGGGGGCCCAGATGCTCGTCGAGGGTGTCTTGCTGTCGGCGGGCGCGCTCACCGCCTACATGTGGGGCATCTGGCAGTACGGCGTCGGCGCCCGCGCCAGCACGCTGGCGTTCCTGACGCTCGTCCTGCTGCATCCCTTCCAGGCCCTGAACTGCCGTTCGCAAAGTACGGTGTGGTGGCGGCTCCCCTCGAATCCCTTGATCTGGATGTCGGTGGCGATTCTCGCCATCGTGCAGTGGCTCGCCATCGCCCCCACTCCGCTCGCCGCAGTCCTCCACACGGCGCCGCTGTCGACCGTCGATTGGCTCCTCGCGACGGCCTGTGCGGTGTGGCCGCCCGCCGCCATGCAGCTCGCGAAACTTCTCCGCGCCTCTCACAGGCAACCCATGAGTAGCGACTGATCAACAGTCCACGGGAGGACCGACGCGCCCGCCAGCTCAGCCCGCTTCAGGCAGGCCGCTTGAAGAGGCTCACGAAGAAGATCCCTGCGGCGACGGCGATGATGACGGGCCCGGTCTCGCGCTGAATGACCTGGGCCAGCACCATGCCGGTGAGCGTGGCGGCTACCGCGATCGTCACGGCGAGGGCGAGCATCGAATTCAGGCTTGCCGCCACATGCTTCGCAGTGGCCGCCGGAATGATGATGAGCGATCCCATGAGAAGGACGCCAAGGTAGCGAAGGCCGAGCGCGACGGTGATGGAGAAGGTCAGGAGAAACAACAGGTTCAAACGCGCAACCTCGATTCCCGAGGTCCGCGCCAGATCGCGTGACACAAGCGCAATGACGAGGTGATAACGCTGGCTGAGGACGAACAGCGTCACCCCGATCGAACCGGCAATACCGAATGCCGTCTCCCAGGTGCTCGGCGTCCCTGGCTTCCCGAAGAGGGCCTCGATCAAATCCTCCCCCTCGGTGAACAGGCCGCCGAGCGCGAGCGCAGAGGAGAACACGACGCCGATCACGGTTTCGGTCGCCATGCGGGTCTTCGACTCCACGGCCCAGATCAGGAGCGTGCCGAGAAGCAGCATCGCGATCGCACCGAGCAACGGCTGAACGTGAAACAGCAGAGCGAGACCGATGCCAGGCAGCGCCACGTGAGAGATTGCGTCGGACGCCAGCGTCATCTTCCGCATGACGGCGAAGCAGCCGACGAGCCCGGCCGCGAGCGCCATCCCGAGCACCAGCACGAATTCGCTCGGTCCCACGGTCATTCGTGAGCGTGGTATTTCATCGGACTACCGTACAATTCCTCGAGCCGCTCGGACGTCAGCACCTCCGCCGGTGGACCGATGTAGCTTCGTCCGCGTCCGAGGCAGAGGACGCGGGTCGCATGGCGGTACACGAAGCTGAGCTCGTGGGAAATCACCAGAAGCGTGAGAGGCTGCTCCTTCTTGAGGCGATCGATCCGGTCGTACAGTCGTTCCTCACCGGGCTCGTCGATTCCCGCGGTCGGCTCGTCGAAGAGCAGCACATTCGGTTTCCCGAGGATCGCAAATGCGAGCAACAGCTGCTGGAATTGCCCGCCCGATAATGATCCGATCGGCTTTCTCACCACGTCATCGGCGAGGTTGACCAGTTCAAGCGCTCGCCGAATCTCGCCTGTCGAGGCATGCCGGACACGCTGTTTCGCACGGAGGAAATCGGCGCCGGTGATCGGCAGGTCTCGTTCGATGTCGAGCTTCTGGGGAACATAGCCCAGCGTCGCACCGGCGGCCCAGCGAATCTCTCCCTTGTACGGGATGGCTCCGATGAGAGCGCGAAACAGCACGGTCTTACCCGAACCGATGGGGCCGATGATGGCCAGTGAATCCCCCTCCTCGACCGTGAAGCTCAGATCCTCGATGACGGGAGCTCGGTCGAACGAGATCGTGAGACCGCGAACTTCAAGCGCGTGGGACATTCA
>CAYQQT010000014.1:0-10081 GCA_964419375.1 uncultured bacterium | reverse complement strand
GAGCTCGGTCGAACGAGATCGTGAGACCGCGAACTTCAAGCGCGTGGGACATTCACCGGCACAAGGGCACGCCGGCGTGCGTGAGCGCGCGGGCGATGACCACGAGCGCGCGATAGACCGCCTGCCGCTCGGTATCGTCATAGATCGGTGCCGGCGTCAGCGTGCGCCGCAGGGCGTCCAGCTCGAGTATCCGCACGAACTCGCCGCCGGCCGCGAGCGTCGCGGCCGCCGCGCGGGCGATGGCGGACTTGCCACTCCCAGGCACCCCCGTGATCCAGACCGCCCAGCTCACGGGGCCGCTCGGCGTCCTTATCGTCCACGCACGGTCAGCACAGCGCACCGCGCCTGGCTGATCACGCAAGAGGCCACGCTGCCAAGCACCAACCGGCTGAATCCAGCCCGCCCGTGGGTCCCGATCACGACCAGATCCACGCCCTGAGACTTTGCGGCTCGGACGATGCGATCGGCCGGGATGCCTTCGAGTTGCAGGGCGCGTGCGCGCTCGTGCGGTGCGTGTTCGGGGCCGGGGACTGCGCGGGGCCAATCGGATCCTGTCTCATCTCGTCGCTCCATGGCTCGGATATCCGAGACGGCCTTCGACGTCGATTACGAGGAGTGCAACGGGATTGCCAGACGAGGATCGTGTGAAGTCATCGACTTACAGTCGCCCCGCCGGGCCGCCCTGGGGCTCGACGGCCCCGGGCGAGGCGCCGCTGCCCCAATCGACGGTTGTCAGCGATGCTCGGTCTCGCTGGCGCGAAGGTGAGGCATGCACGCCCCAGTGGGGGCGCGGGCTTCCCATCAGCCGGGGGTGCAAGTGCCCGATACGGATGCCCTTGCGTGTGGCAGGGCGCTTGCTTGGCTAATGGAAACCGCACGCGGACCGACGATGAGAGGTGCTCCAACCCACAGGGGGACTCCGCCATGAAGATCACGCTGAGCGTCATCAAGGCCGACATCGGCTCGATCGGTGGTCACCTCGCTCCCTCCGATGAGCTGTTCCACACCGTCCGACAGCGGATCCATACGGAAGGGGAGCGGCTCGTACTGGACAGTTACGTCGGCTCCACCGGCGACGACATCGCCATCCTCATGAGCCACCGCCGGGGCGAGGGCGACGCCGCGATCCACAAGCTCGCCTGGGACGCCTTCGTGGCCGGCACCGCGGTGGCGAAGCAACAGGGCCTGTACGGGGCTGGCCAGGATCTGCTCCGCGAGTCGTTCGCCGGCAACGTCCGCGGGATGGGGCCGGGCGTGGCGGAGATGGAGATCGAGGAGCGCGCCAGCGAACCGTTCCTGTTCTTCGCCGCCGACAAGACCGATCCCGGCGCCTTCAACCTGCCGCTCTACCTCGCCTTCGCGGACCCGATGAACACGCCGGGGCTCCTCCTGGCGCCCAAGATGGCGCGCGGCTTCCGCTTCGTCATCATGGACGTCATGCACACCGACGCCGACCACGTCATCGAGTTGAACGCGCCGGAAGAGCTGTACGACATCGCTGCGCTTCTCCGCGATCCCGAACGGTATGTCATCGAGTCGCTGTGGTCGCGCGCAACGGGCGAGCAGGCGGTCGCAGTCGCGACCTCCCGCCTGCACAACATCGCCGGCAAGTACACGGGGAAGGACGATCCCGTCATGCTCGTGCGGACCCAGATGAACTTCCCGGCCACGGGCGAGGTGCTCGCGCCCTGGGCGATCGGCCACTTTGTCGGCGGCGGAATGCGCGGCTCCCACCAGGTGCCGATCATGCCGGTCCCGCTCGGCACGGGGACGAGCTGGTTCGATGGCCCGCCGCTCGTGAGCTGCGCGGCGTTCTCCATGCACGACGGCCGCCTCACCGAGCCGATCGACGCCTTCGCGCATCCGTTCTGGAACACGGTGCGTGAGCACGTCGCGAACAAGGCCATGGAGATGCGGCGGCAGGGGTTCGTCGGAGCGGCGATGCTGCCGATGGCGGAGCTCGAATATACGGGGATCACGGAGAAGCTCGCGGCGCTGGAAAAACGCTTCGTGGCGCGCGCCTCGGCCCCCGCCGCGGCCGCGTGACATTCGTGCCGGCGTGAATTCGCAGTGCAGCACCTCGGAGCGCTGCACTGCCGGACGGCGCTGTCAGGACGTCGAGAGATGCAACGCGGAGTTCCCGTCGATCGCATCGCTGCGAGGCGGGAGGATTCCTCGGTGGAGGAGGTCGCACATGAGCCGGTTGTCCGCGGCCCAGCCGTTCTCCGGAGCGTAGTCGTGATGCGGGCATAGCTGTGCGTCTCCGGCCAGCTGCATCCCGCACAGCGCGCAACAGCTCATGGCTCTCGTATCTCCAAACGATCGGGAGTGCATCGGGGATGCCATAAACGCCTCCCAGGAATTCCACGCGGTTCGGCCGGCGCGCGAGAAGTCACCGCCGCACCTGGGGCGGCACTGCCCCAGCAGATCGCACGTCGTCGGAGCGTTCGTCACACGATGGCGGACACCTGCGGTCCGGCGCTGATCTTGCGTGCGTCGACCGAGGGACGCTCATCGGGAGGGAGATGACGATGGTGCGCTTTTTCACGCTCGGCGCGGAAGTTGATCACACGATCGCCGACCACGGCTGCCCGGCGTGCCCGGAGAGCTACCCGGAGCCGTGCCGCTGCGGCGGGCTCGTGCACGCGGCCGCTGGCGACGCAGACGTCGAGGGCAACCCCACCCTCCTTACCGCGTGCGATATCTGCGGGCGGTCGGAAGATCAGCTCGACGACCTCTGAAATGCCGCAGGCGTCGACTGTCGCATCCAGCACTCGAGGAACACCGGGCTCCGACGATGTCGAACGCCGCGTGCTCGACATCGTCACTGGGCTCGCCACCGAGCTGGGGACGCTGCCGGCGCACGGCACGGCCGGCCTTGACGACGTACTCGACCGCGACCTCGGCTTCGGCAGTCTCGAGCGCGTGGAACTGGCGTTGCGGCTCGAACAGGCATTCGCGGTGCACCTCGGGGACGCCGTGCTCGCCGAGGCCGAACGGTGCCGCGATCTCGTGGGCGCCGTTGCAGGCGCCGGCGCGCCCACCATGGAGATCGAGCCGGTGGCGGTTCTGCTGCCACGGGCCGGCGACCTCCTGCCAGGCGAAGCCCGGACGCTGACGGAGGTCCTTGCGTGGCACGCGCGGGCGACGCCCGAGCGCGTGCACATCGTCCTCCGTGGCGACGCCGGCGCGGAAGAGACGATGACCTACGGCGCCCTCGCCGCCGATGCGGGTGCGGTTGCCGCAGCTCTGGCGGCGCACGGGGTGAGGGCCGGCGACAGTGTCGCGATCATGCTCCGCACGGAGCGGGCCTTCTTCCCCGTCTTCTTCGGCGTGCTCCTCGCCGGCGCAGTGCCCGTGCCGATCTATCCGCCATTCCGTCCCAGCCAGCTCGAGGAGTACGCGCACCGGCAGGTCGGCATCCTGCGAAATGCCGAGGCACGCGTGCTGATCACGTTCGCGGAGGCGACGCGCATCGGGCGGCTGGTGCGGAGACGGGTACCCACGCTCAGGACGGTACTCACCGCCGACGAGCTGACGGGCGTGCCGCCGCGTGCGCGGGCCGGGCGCGCAGATGCGGGCGACGTCGCTCTCATCCAGTACACCTCCGGCAGCACCGGAGATCCGAAGGGCGTGGTGCTGACGCACGCCAACGTGCTCGCCAATATCCGGGCGCTCGGGCGTGCGCTCGCCGTACGGCCAGACGACGTGTTCGTGAGCTGGCTGCCGCTCTACCACGACATGGGGCTGATCGGCGCCTGGCTGGGCTCGCTGTATCACGGCATCCCGGTCGTGCTCATGTCCCCTCTCGCCTTTCTCGCCCGGCCGGCGCGCTGGCTCACCACGCTGTCGCGGCACCGGGGGACCATCTCCGCGGCGCCGAACTTCGCCTTCGACCTCTGCGTCAAGCGGGTGACGGATGAGGAGCTGGCCGGCGTCGATCTCTCCGCCTGGCGCCTGGCCGTCAACGGCTCGGAAACCGTGAGCGCCGATACCGTCGCGCGATTCGCCGGGCGGTTCGCGCCCTGCGGCTTCGACCCGAACGCAATGGCGCCGATGTACGGGCTCGCCGAGGCGGCCGTCGGGCTGACGGCGACGGAGCCCGGCCGAGGCCCGAGGATGGACGTGGCGAATCGCGAGACGTTCGAGCGTGAACGGCACGCCGTGCCGGCGGGGCCGTCTGAGCGCTCGCCGCTGCGCTTCGTGTCCTGCGGCAGGGCGTTGCCCGGCCACGACGTGCGCGTGGTCGATGCCGCCGGGCTCGGCGTACCGGAGCGCACAGAAGGCCGCATCGAATTCCGGGGGCCGTCCGTAACGGCCGGCTACCACCGAAACATCGAGCTGACCCGGACGGCGATGCGCGCCGGGTGGATGGACTCGGGCGATCTCGGGTATGTCGCCGACGGTGAGCTCTATGTGACCGGGCGTCGCAAGGACATCATCATCAAGGCCGGGCGCAATTTGTATCCTCAGGAGATCGAGGACCTTGTGGGTGGTGTGCCCGGCGTGCGGCGCGGGTGCGTCGCCGCGTTCGGCGTGCCGGATCCCGAGATCGGGACCGAACGCCTCGTGGTCGTCGCCGAGACGCGAGCGCCCGACGCCGACGCTCGGGAGCGCATGAGGGCGGCCGTCGTCGAGCACGTCGTCGTCGCCATCGGACTGCCACCCGATACCGTCGAGATTGCGTCGCCGGGCGCCGTGCTGAAGACGTCGAGCGGAAAGATCCGGCGCTCCGCCACGCGCGACGCGTACCTCCGAGGCACGCTTGGCCGCCCGCGCCCATCGGTGCGCCGGCAGTGGTTGTCCCTTGGCGTCACGCATGCGCGCCTCGTTCTCGGCGCGGCCGGGAGGACGGTCGGCGCCGCGGGCTTCGCGCTGTGGATCGGGGTGCTGCTCGGAGCCCTCGTACCGCCGCTCTGGATCGCCGTCGCGTTCAGCCGTCGCAGCAGCACCGTGGACGCCATCACGCGCTGGTGGTGTCGTACCGTGCTGCGGCTCGCCGGCTGCGGGCCAACGGTCCACGGCCTCGAGCACCTGCCCCGCCGGAGCACAATTCTGGTCGCCAACCATGCGAGCTACGTCGACGTCGCCGTGCTGGTGGCAGCGCTGCCGGTCGACGCCCGCTTCGTCGCAAAGCGCGAGCTCCTTGCGACGCCCATCGTCGGCACCATCCTGCGCAAGGCAGCGCATCTCACCGTCGATCGCGTCGACGTGTCGCGCGGCGTGGCGGATGCTGCACGCGTGAGCGCTGCCGTGCGAGCGGGCGCGGTGGTCTGCGTCTTCCCGGAGGGCACGTTCGTGCGACGCGCCGGCCTCCTGCCCTTTCGACTCGGCGCCTTCAAGGCGGCCGTCGAGGCCCGCTGCCCGATCGTTCCCGTCGCCATCCGCGGCACACGCACCGTGCTTCCCGCCGACTCGTGGCTACCGCGCCACGGCCGCGTGGACGTCACGGTTGGTGCGCCACTTCACCCGGTCGGCGAGGGCTGGCGCGAGATGGCCAGACTGCGCGATCTGGCGCGCGCCGAGATCGCGCGCGCCTCGAGCGAGCCGGCGATGGATCAGCCCGCCAATCGCCTCGTTGATGAGGAAGATCCCGTATGACGAGCGAGCACATCATGAACTGCGTCTGTGGCCACGCCGAGGGGAATCACGCGGCCGGGGGGCGGTGTCGCGTGCCCGACTGCCCCTGCGAGCACTTCCAGCCCGGCGACACCATGTCCTCCGCGTACACGCAGAAGGGAAGACCATGAGCAACCGATCGGCCGAGAAGACCATCGACATGACAGCCAGGCTGCAGGAGCTGGCACGGACAAAACCGGGGCCTGTTCCCGTGATCAGCGTGTATCTGGACACGCGCTGGTCCGACGAACATCAGCGGGAGCGTGTACGCGTGTTCCTGAAGAACCAGGTTCACAAGGCCGCCGCCATGGCCGTCGGTCAGCTCGAGACCGAGCTCGCCTGGATCGCCAGGGAGGGCGAACAGCTCGTCGCCCAGGAGATCGACCCCGAAAGCGCCGGCACGGCCATGTTCGTCGGAGGCGTGGGCAATCTGCGCGAGGCTCTTCGGCTTGCCGTCCCCTTCCCCGATACGTTCGTCGTGGCGGACATGCCGCAGCTACGACCGCTCGTCACGGCGCTCGGGGACGCGCCACGGGCCGCGCTGCTCTTCGTGGACGGCGAGAGCGCACGCCTCGTGGCGCTCACGGAGCAAGGCGCCGCCGGTGAGATCGCGCTGGAAACGACCGACGTGGTCGGCCACCATCGCCGCGGCGGCTGGCAGCTGCTCTTGCAGTCGCGCTACCAGCGACACATCCACGTGCACCGCGCGCGGCACTTCGACGCCGTCGCCCACGCGCTCGCCGGCCTCGTCGACCATTACGGTCTGCGGGCGGTCGTGCTCGCCGGTGAGGCGCGCAACCTCGCCGTGTTCCGGACACACATCCCGTCGCCGCTGGACCGGCGCATCGTCGGCGAGGTGTCCGGCGCCCGCTACGAACCGACGAGCGCCCTCGCAGAGCGCGCGCTCGCGGTCCTCCGGCACCGGGCGGCCGGGCACGTGGCGGGCACGCTCGACGCTTTGCTCGTCGATGCGGCGGGGGGCGGGCGCGCGGCCGCCGGGATCGACGCCACCATCGATGCAGTCAACCGTGGCACCGTCGACCGCCTGTACCTTCTCGGGAGCTACGAAGGCACTGGCGCAGCCTGCCTCAGTTGCCACGCGCTGCAGCGCACGGTGACCAACGAATGCAGCTGGTGCGGCGCGGTCACGCGCGCGGTGGATCTGGCCGAGGCGATGGTGCAGCGGGTGCTCGCCGCCGGCGGCGACGTCGCGAGCGTTGACGTACACGCCGGCCTGGGGCGCGCGGGCGGAGTGGCCGCGCTCCTGCGCTACGCGACTCACTGAGCGCCTCCGAGGCGAGCATGGATCGTAGCGTGGTGCTCGGCGCCGGCAAGCTTCCGCCCGCGCTGCTGGCGCGGCTTCTGCGATGGCGCGGCGCGGCCGACCGGCGGGTCCTTGTCGGTCCCCGCTGCGGGGTCGACGCGGCGGTGGTCGCCGTGGGACGGCATAAACTCATCCTAAAATCCGACCCCGTCACGTTCACCACCGGGCGGCTCGGCTGGTACGCCGTGCAGGTGAATGCGAACGACATCGCCGTCATGGGCGGGCGACCGGCGTGGTTCCAGCCGACGATTCTGGTGCCGCCGGGAACACGGAGCGGAGTCGTCATGACGATCGCCCGCGACATCGACTCCGCGTGCCGGTCACTCGGCGTGGCGGTGACCGGAGGTCATACCGAGGTGACCGACGCCGTCACACGGCCGGTGGTTGCCGGCGACATGCACGGGCTGGTCGTCGCCTCTCGCGTCATCACGGCGGGCGGCGCCCGCGCCGGCGACCGGGTGCTTCTCACGAAGGCTGCCGGCATCGAAGGAACGGCCATTCTCGCCCACGAGCGTGCCCGGGAACTCGGCCGCGTCTTGCCGGCCACGGTCATCCGGTCAGCCCGGCGACTCAGAGACCGACCGGGGATCTCCGTGGTCGCTGAAGCGCTCATCGCCGCACGCCATGGTGCCTCGGCGATGCACGACCCGACGGAGGGTGGCATCCGCGCCGCGCTGCACGAAATGGCGTTCGCGTCGGGCGTGCGCCTGGAGGTGGATCTCGACCGAATCCCGGTGCGCCCGCCCACCGCCGATATCTGTCGGCACTATGGGATCGACCCCCTCGGTCTCATCGGCTCGGGCGCGCTCCTGGTCACCGTGCCGGCACGCCGAGCCCCGGCGCTTGTGCGAGCATGGGCGCATCGCGGCATCGTCGGGCGTGTCATCGGCTCCGTTGAGAACGGCCGCGGCGTCCGCGCCATCCGACATGGTCGTCAGGTGCGGTTCCCCTGGCTCGCTCGCGACGAGATCATCACAGCCCTCGAATCCAAGCCGTCAGCGCACGCAGGCGTCGCCGGCATCCGCCGATGATCACGAGACACTCGCTGTTGACGGAAAGCTGATGACGAACTCCGTCCCTTCTCCCGGCTTGGAACGGATGTCGATGGTGCCCCCGTGCTCCTCGACGATTCGATTGCTGATCGAGAGCCCAAGCCCAGTCCCGGAGGATTTCGTGGTGAAGAACGGATCGAAGATCTTCGAGAGCAGGTCAGCGGGGATGCCCCGACCGGTATCGGCGACCACGACCTGGATGCGGCCGGCACGATCGGAGGCGGATCGCGTTGCGATGCGGACCTCCCCCGCACCGTCGATCGCCTGCTGAGCGTTCGTGATGAGATTCAGCACGACCTGCTCGAGCGCGCTGGCGTCTCCGAGCACGCGCGGGAGAGTGCGATCGAGCGTTGCCGAGATACGGACTCCATCCTTGACGAGCTGCTTCTCTGCAAGCAACACGATCTCGTCGACGACGTGGTTGAGATCAACAGGGCGATGTTGCGAGTCCGAGGGGCGCGCATACGACAGCAAGGCGTGGGCCAGCCGCCCGACACGTTGGACCTGCCGATGGATCACTGCGAGATCTTCGAGAACCGTGGCCGAGAGAGGCTCGTCCTCGCCCTCGAGCAGCATCAGCTCGATGCGGGAACTGATGATCCCGATCGGGTTGTTGAGTTCATGTGCAACGCCGGCCGACAGGCTTCCCAGCGCGGCGAGCTTCTCAGACTGGCGGGCCGTGCGCTCCAGCACCAGCCGCTCGCTGATGTCGGTGATGAATGCCATCACGCGCAGCCCTTGTGGCGTGCGGACGTCGCTCAGGCTGATCTCGACCGGAAACTCAGTGCCGTCCCGCCGACGGCCTGCAAGGTCCAGACCCCGGCCCATGGACCGGACCCGCGGTTCGGCGACGTAGCCGGCGCGGTGGAGAACATGCCGTTCGCGAAAACGCTCCGGCAACAGCATCTCCATTCGCGCGCCGAGCAGCTCGCGTTGCGCATACCCGAATATCTCCTCGATGACGCCATTGGCGACAACGATGTGCCCGCCTTCGTCGACGATCAGAATGCCCTCCGCCGCCGATTCGAGGAAAGCCAGCGCGGTCGCTTCGCTCTGACGCAGTGCCTCCCGTGTCTGTGTTCTCTCGGTAATGTCCCGTACGATCCTGGACGCGCCGACGACCTTCCCGCTGCCATCTCTGAGCGGTGAGATCGTCACCGCGACGTCGACAAGCCGCCCGTCCTTCGTCCGCCGAACGGTCTCGAACTGGTCTATCCGCTCGCCGCGCCGCAGCCGGCTCAACAGCTCGTCATCGTCGCCACGACGCTCGCGCGGAATGATGGGCGTGATCGGGTGACCGATCACCTCATCGGAGGAGTAGCCAAACACGCGTTCGGCCGCGATGTTCCACGACGTGACGATCCCGTCGAGATCCTGGCCGATGATGGCGTCATCGGAGTTATCGACAATGACCGCGACTCTCCGCGCGGCGTCCGCGAGCATGGTCTCTTGAGCCCGCCGTGCCTTGGCTTGCTGCCGGGCCACGACACCGCCGAGCGCGAGTGCCGCAGCCCCGACCGTCGCGAGACTGGCGAGACTGATCGCAGTGATTGTCATGTTGCGTGCCCCCCGCGCCTTGCCGGCGATGTGGTCTCGTTGGCGACTGAGCAGTTCGCTTTGGTAACTACTTCATTCACCCAGGACGAGCCGAATCTCGTCCATGATGCGTCGCCTTCCCCGGTCCGGACCATCTGAATGGCCTGTTTGCGCCACCACGCGAACTGCTCGCTGCCGCAGCCGCACTTGAGCTTTTCGCCCTGCTGCATTCGGAAACGGGTTTCGGCCGCAAAACACCGGCCATCGACCCGCCCCGTCTCATCGGCTCGGGTGCGTTGCTGGTGGCGCTGTCGGCACGCCGGAGGCCGGCTTCCCCGAGGCTTTAGTTAGCCCTAATCCGAAAATAACTCAGGCGATGAGGGCATGTTCGATGCGGGTGTCGAGCGCGTCGGTTGCGGGATTCTGGGAGAGCCGGAGGACGGTGCGACCACCGATCCGGGTGACGCGACCGTCCGGGCCGGCAGGATGGCGCCCGAGATTTCCGCTTGACAGCCCCGCCGAACCGCAATGGCCGCGTGTCGACGGGGCC
>CAYQQT010000013.1:16657-17788 GCA_964419375.1 uncultured bacterium | reverse complement strand
CGGCCTGGCATCGCTATTGCTCAGGAGGCGATCACACCCGTTAGAGGCAGCGTTGCAGCTCGCTCGAGCCCAGAGTTGGGAGACGAGCGCACGGTGGCTTCTGTCGCCCGCGGGTCGCAGGGTGCTCGGTGATACGCGGCTGGCCACTTTGCTCGCTGTTAACGTCGTGCGAAATGTCGAGGTCGAACTCCTATTGACGGAGGTGCGCCGGCAGTTGCTGCTCGATTCTCATGAGCTGCTCGCCGACGGCAACATCCGCGCCTTCGTCCATGCCCTGATCCGGCAGTGCGACCTCAACGAGTACGTCTTCTACATCTCAGACGAAGAGCACAAGCGCTTGGCCGACGTGGAGTCGGAGTGGAACGCCGGCTCCATGGCACACGCTGCTGACGCGATGATGGTGCTGGCCATGTACGTTCCCGTTCGCGAACTCCTTGGCCGGATGCCCCCGGGGCCTGCGACCCGAGATACTTCCGGACGACGCCTTCGGCCGTTTCGTGCGCGAGGAGCACGCCAACGTTCTCGAGCGCGAGATCTACGCCTCGATCGAGCAGCACGGTGACATTCATGATGCCGTCTCGCAGAGGGTGGCGGCTCAGTACGAGGTAAACCCATATCCAAGATGGGCTCATCAGGATTTCGTTCCCGGCGCGCGACTGGAGCAAGCGAAGGCGTATTTCCCGGCGGCGGCCCTGCGCTTTGCCGAACGTCCGTTCAACGTCCTCGTGGGCGGTTGCGCAACAGGCCGAGACGCAATCCGCGCCGGAATCGGCTGGGGTCCCAACGCCCGCGTGCTGGCCATAGACCTGAGTCGCGCGAGCCTGGTCTATGCCACCCGCATGGCGAAGAAGCATGGCGCTCGGAACATGCGCTTCATTCAGTGCGACATCTTGAACGCGGCGACGCTTCCGGACATGTTTGACGTAATCGAGTCACACGGGGTGCTGCACCATCTGGCGGATCCCCTGGTGGGCTGGAAGGCGCTGGTCGACGTGCTCAAGCCTGGCGGGCTGATGTTCATTTCACTGTACAGCCGGTTTGGGCGGCACCAGGTCAACAGTTGCCGTCAGGAGATCGCCGAGCTAGGGCTTACGGCCGGTGAACCCGACCAGATCCGCCGATACCGGCGCG
>CAYQQT010000013.1:5552-16557 GCA_964419375.1 uncultured bacterium | reverse complement strand
GGGCGACAACGGGGCGAAACATGACAACGGCGCCGCGCTGCCCGTCGCCGCGTACCGATAAGGGTGTTTTATACGAAGTTTTGAGCCCGCTTCTGTGAACGCTCAGGTGCCCTGCGGAAGGAGATGCTCCGCGTGATCAATTCGCCTGAGGCACCGGGCCGCTGCTCGACGCCGCTGCACGCCGCCATGGCGCGTGGTTGTACGAGCCGGGCCGTCACGGAACCTGGCGCGCGAGGCGTGCGACAACATCCACAAGCCGCTCCGGTTCGATCGGCTTCGAGACGTACATCTGGAACCCTGCGGACAGGGCCCGATCCCGGTCCTCGACGCGCGCCTGCGCGGTGACCGCAACGGCCGGCACATCGCCGCCTTCCTGTGGGCCAAGCTGTCGCACACTGTTCAACAGCTCGTAGCCGTCCTGATCCGGCATGGCGATGTCGCTGACGAGGACATGCGGCCGCCAGTCGGGGATGACCCGGAGCGCCTCAGCGGCCGATCCGACCGCCTTCACTTCGGCGTCGTACTCCTCCAACACAGCGGTGAAGAGCTGCCGGTCGTCCGGTTGGTCATCAACCACCAGCACGCGAACGCCCGCCAGGGACTGGGGTGGACTAAACTTGACAGGCTCGAACGAGACTTCGTACGGGCTGACTTGGAGTGGCAGCCGGACGGTGAACATCGCGCCGTGCCCCGCACCCGAGCTGTCGGCGGTCACCGTTCCGCCGTGGAGTTCAACAAGGTGGCGGACGATCGAGAGTCCGAGGCCAAGGCCACCGTGTGCGCGCGTCGTACTACTGTCGGCCTGCCGGAAGCGATCGAAGGCGTGAGGCAGGAACTCTGGCGCGATTCCAATCCCGGTGTCCGAGACCGAGATCTCCGCCGAGTCCGCAATGTACTGCAATCGCACATCGACCGAACCGCCGCGCGACGTGAACTTGACGGCGTTCGACAGCAGGTTCGAGACGACCTGCTGGAGTCGATCGGGGTCACCGAGAACGGGGCCGCTCGTCGGCTCGAACATCGCGTGGATGTCGACGCCCTTCGCCCTCGCGGCCGGTCGGATCACATCGATCGCGGCATCGACGGTACGAACGAGATCCACCGAGCGCGTCTGAAGCCGCAGCTTGCCGCTGATGATGCGCGACACATCGAGCAGGTCTTCGATGAGCTGAGCCTGCGCCTTCGTGTTGCGTTCGATCACGTCCAGCGCGTTCTCGCGCTTCTGCGCATCCAGTCGGCGATCGCGCAGCAGCCGCGTCCAACCCAGGATGGCGTTGAGCGGCGAACGGAGTTCGTGCGACAACACGATCAGGAACTCGTCCTTCATGCGGTTCGCGGCTTCAGCCTCCGCGCGGGCAGCCTGCATCAGATTGAGGCGCTCAGTCTCCGCCTCCTTGCGCTCCGAGATGTCGCGGATGGCGCTCGCGACGAGCGTGCCCTCCTCGGTCTCCAAGGGGCTCAGACTGATCTCCACGGGGAACTCGCTGCCGTCCTTCCGCCGAGCGTACAGCTCAACCCCCGCTCCCATCGGCCGGACGCCCGGCGCGGCGAAGAAGCCACCGCGATGCCCTTCATGCACGGCCCGGTACCGTTGGGGCACGAGCACTTCGACCTTCTGCCCGAGCAGCTCATCGCGGGAGTAGCCGAACAAGCGCTCGGTCTGCGCGTTCACAAGTACGATGCTGCCCGACCGATCCACGATGAGGATCGCGTCGGGCGCGAACTCCAGCAAGCCCCGGAACTTCGCATCGGCGCGGCTGCGAGCGGTGATGTCGCGGACAGCGGCGACCGTGAACGTGTCTCCCTCGAGGTCTACGGGGCTCAGACTGATCTCGACCGGAACCTCCGTTCCATCCTTCCGCAGGCCGAGCAGTTCACGGCCAGCTCCCATCGGGCGTACTTCGGGATGCGCAACGTAGTCGGCGCGATGCCGCAGATGGGGCGCACGGTACCGCTCAGGCACGAGCATCTCGATGGGCGCGCCCATGAGTTCGTCCTGCGCGTAGCCGAAGAGTGCTTCTGCGTGCGCGTTCACGACCATGATGTGGCCCTGCTTGTCCACGATGAGCATCGCGTCGGGGGCAACTTCAAGGAACCTCTTGAGGGGTGCGAACAGCGACTCTGGCATCATCTCGAGATGTCCTGCCGTAGCACCTGACGTTCAGGCGCGACTTGTCGTCGAGGCCTGCGGAAATTCCCGCGTCCATGACCGCTAGTGACGAAACGGCGCACAACGCAATCCGTCACGTTGCAGTTCAGGCACTCGCCGACCCGCGTCTCGGCGCGGCGCTCGGCCAGCAGCGTGTTCACGGAGCTGCGCACGTCGCTCTCATGACGGCTCCTCACGGCAGCGAGGCAGCTCGGGCAGATGAACTTCGGCCTGTCGGCCGTCAGGAAAGTCTCGATTTTGACATGCCGTAGAATAGTGTTCCCTGGTAAGCGGCTCGTCAACTGCCCCGTCAAGGCACATGAAGGTGCTCTCGCTCAGGTACTCCTGATCACTCACCGCTTCCCGCGCTCTTCGCCGCGCTTCTCGTCGTCTTCAGTTCCACCAGGCCCGCCGCCGCATCTCGGCCTGCATCCTGAGCGCCTTCTTCACGAAGGGCTGTTCCTCCGGCGCAAAGAACAGCGACGCCAGAAAAGCCAGTTCCAGGGGAGGAAAGACCCCAGGCGCCACGAGGTGAGATACGGATAAATGCAGCCGCTCGTTCTCCATACCGAAGAGACACCAAAATCCGGCGACGCTCAGCCCGCACGGCGGCTGGGGTGTCGGCCGTGCGGCGCTTCGCGATCTCCACCGCGGCCAGGTACACCACGATCATCCCCGCCAGCGGCGTGAATGGCAGGAGCCCGCCGATACCGACGCACGCCGCGACACCGAGCACGAGACCGCGGCTCGGCCGGCTCTTCCACGGCCGCATAGACGTCCTGCGGCTTCACCTCACGATAGGCGACGGCGAACACCCGGTATCCGTCGCCGCTCAGCCGGCGGAAGAGGGCGTCCGCGGTCGCGCGCGCCGTGGCATCGAGCGGCGCGCGGTGCCCGGCCACCTCGACCTCGGCACACACGGCGAGCACGCTCTCCGGCGCCCCTTTGGTGACGAGGAGTCGTCGGCTGCCGGTCTCCACGACGACGGAGAGGCGCCGACGGCTGAAGTCGAACGGGATCTCGTCGATCAGCTTCGAGGCGGCGAGCACGGGGTGCTCGTGTCGCAGGATCGCCTCGTCCATCGGACTGTGCAGGCCGGTCTGGAACGCGCTGTTGAGCGCGGCGAGGCGGATCACTGTCTCGTCCATGCTGCCGAGGTTCTCGATGGCGGCCAGGCGCTTGAGCGTCGAGCGCATGCGTGGAGTCGTGTGCAAGCGAGATGCCTCACCGTCGAGAGCATGAAATCGCGCAGATCACCGGCGCGCTCATCGCATCGGTTGAATGGTCAGCGGCGTTGCTGCCTCACCTGGGACGGGATCGCCCCATCGATGTCGACTGCCTACCTGCGCAACAGCACGGATTCGTGGACACGAGGCTCTGGCACAGCCTTTGCCTTGGCAGCTATGGTCAGCGTGGGCGACGACGGAACCATGACGACGATTGACTCTCGGAAGTTGAGGCGCGTGTTGGGCCCGACGGTCCGCCATTGTCGCCACAGGAGCTTGAACGATGACGACCACGGTGATCCATCCGACTGACTTCTCCGCGGAAGCGAAGGCGGCCGAGGCCGAGGCGGTGCGGCTCGCCCGGGTGCTGGGCGGGGAGCTGGTCCTGCTGCACGTCGCGGTGGAGGCGCCACTCTATGGCGAGACCGCGTTCGGCAGGGACGAGGTGAGGCGGGTGTACGAGGAGCAGGCTCAATGGGCCGAGAACCAGCTCGCCGAGCGAACGCGGCTTCTCGGCGAGACCGGCGTTGCCACGCGGTGGCGTCGATGTGTGGGCATCTCGCACGAAGAGATCGTGAAGACCGCACAGCAGGAACAGGCGGCGTACATCGTGATGGGCACCCATGGCCGTGGGGGCTTCGTACGCTTCATGCTCGGCAGCGTCGCCGACCGGGTCGTTCGCACCGCGACGTGTCCGGTGGTGACGGTTCGACCGGTGTCGGGGTGAGGATCTTCGCCGCCGGCTGAGGCTGGTGGGGCCGGCGTGCCTCACCCGGTGCGCCATTGCCCCAACGCCGCGCGTCGATCGATGCGCCGACATCTCCCAACAGGTGGAATTGCCGCGCGTATTCCAAATCGACGCCGGGGCATCCCCCATGCAGACGGTCCTTCGATGAGATGGAGGAGCCATGAGAGCACGCACGAAGAACCGCGGCGTGAACGCCAATCGGGTTCGGAGACGGCCGGTACCGCCGCCGCCCGCGACGGACGACGTTGCAGCGCTTGCCGGCGACACGCTTGCCGGTGACATGGGCGGGCACACGGAGACGAGCCGCCGGCTGACGGGCGGCGACGTGGACGCCGACTGGCAGAGCGCATACGCCGTCGGTGACGAGGCGGTCGGCGGCAGCACCTCGACGCCCGATCAGGACGTCGTGGACGAGCTGGGAGAGGCGTTCGGCGTGCCGCAGGCTCCGAACGCCGAGGTCGTGACGTCCGGCGAAATCCTACAGGAGCGTGACCGCCACCGCTGGCGGACGGAGCGCGAGATGGCGCTGGACGAACAGAACGAAGAGCGGTGACGGCGAGGGAGGGATGCGATGGACGTGAGGGAGCTGATGACCAAAGGAGTCGTGACCGTCGATGAGACGGCGACGTGCCACGACGTGGCGCAGCGCATGGTACGGCACAAGATCCGCCATGTGCCGGTGGTGGGCCGCGATGGCCGGCTGAGAGGCATCGTGACGGATCGCGACCTGCGGCACTACCTGTTCGACCCGGGCGTGCTGACGCACATCGGGTCGGTCAGCGTCGACACGCTGCTGAAGTCGGTGTCCGTCTCTCGCGTGATGTCGACGCCGGTGATCAGCGTCGACGTCGACGAGCCCCTCGAGGAGGCGGCGCGCCGCATGCTGGAGGACAAGATTGGCTCGCTCCCCGTCGTCGAAAACGGGCGTCCGGTGGGCATCGTCACCGAGACGGATCTGCTGCGCCGAATCGTCAACGCCGACGCGCATTGCTCCGACGTCGAAGCGATCGTCGTGTCGTACCCATGAAGCGAACGACCGTGTCGCGGCCTGTGTTGTGCACGGCTGCGCGACAAGGAGGCTGATATGCGAGCGACAGTCTCGAAGACCGATGCCGAGATCCACAAAGACGTGATCAACGAGCTCGCGTGGGATCCCCGCGTGGACGAGACCGAGGTCGGTGTCCAGGTCGATCAGAGTGTGGTCACGCTGACCGGAACGGTCGGAAGCTGGGCGAAGCGCCGAGCCGCCGAGGGGGCCGCCCACCGTGTGTTGGGCGTCCTCGACGTCGCCAATGACGTCTCCGTGAAGCCGCCGGGCGGCCTGGTGAGGACCGATACCGAAATCGCGCCTCCGTGCGTCTGGCGCTGAAGTGGGACGCGATGGTTCCCGACGAGAGGATCGAATCGACGGTCGCGAACGGAGAAGTGACGCTCACGGGGGGCGTCGAGCGGTGGAGTCAGCGCGAGGATGCCGAGCGGGCCGTGCGCAATCTCGTCGGCGTCAAGCGGATCGTCAACCGCATCACCATCGCGCATGCGACGGCCGACGAGCACGAGATCCGGCGCGCGATCGAGGGCGCCCTTGCGCGCCGGGCCCAGCGTGAAGCCAAGCGCATCGACGTGGACGTCGCGTTGGACACCGTCACGGTGTCCGGCACCGTCGACACGTGGCGCGAGCACGAGGCAGTCCTGGCGTCCGCCCGCTACACGCCGGGTGTCAGGGAAGTGGTCGATCGTGTGCGCGTCGACCCGTACGCCTAGCTCACGGAAGCGGCGAGGAGGTTCTCATGCAGACCGTTGAGGTCGTGACTCCTGACCTCCGCGGCACCAACAGCGGAGCGCTCTTTTCGCACAGGCTCGGCCTGGTGTTGGCGGCGTTCAGCGCCTGCTGGCACTTCGTCTGGTCGGCGCTGGTCTCCACCCGCTGGATCGCGTGCTTCACGACGGTACCTCCTCCACCTCTTCGACCAGCAGCGGGGGGAGATGCTGGTAGCGGGTCGCCTGGCGCTTGCGGTCGATCATCCGGTACACGCGCTCCACCTCCGCCGCGCTGAGGTCGAGAGCGGAAGCGGCGGCGGCGGGCACCACGTCATGGTTACGCGCGTAGAGGGCGAGGTCCATCTTCGCCAGCGGCAGCGAGAAGTAAAACTCTTCCTGCGATTGCTCGAGAGAGTACGTGTCGGTCGTGGGCGGCCGCCGTTGAACCTCGTCGGGGATGCCGAGGTAACGCGCGAGCATGTAGACCTGTGACTTGTAGAGGTGCGCGATCGGCTTGACGTCGGCCGCGCCGTCGCCGTTCTTCACGAAGAAGCCCTGGTCGTACTCCAGGCGGTTCGGCGTTCCGACGACGGCGAACTGCAGGCGGTCGGCATGGTAGTACTCGATCATTTTCCGCACCCGCTGCTTGAAGTTCGTCGCCGCGACGATGCCGAGATACGCCTCCGCGGTGAGCCGGACCTGCCGCTCGATCCCACCGGGAGACTGCACCACGACCGAGAAGACCGGGTAGCGTTGTGTCGCGACGAGATCGGGCAGCACGATCTTGCACCGATACCGGCTGTCGTACTCGGGGACGACCGAGCGGATCGCATCGTCCCGCCGACGGTAGCAGCCGGCGGCCGCCAGGATCGGCCCGATGTCCTCCAACACGCTGGTGATGCCGAGCGTCTCCGCCACCAGGCGTCCCAGGCGCGTGCTGTCCGGCGACGAGTCGACCTCCGGCATCAAGACGCCAAGCACGCGCTCCGGCCCGAGCGCTCGAACGCACAACGCCGCGGCTACGCTGCTGTCGACGCCTCCCGAGAGACCGAGCACGACACCTCGGCGGCGCAGCTTGCGGCCGACGAAGTCGCGGACGATCCCGGCGATGTGGTCCGTCGCCTTGGCGGCGTCGATCGAAAGGACGTCGGCCGAAAACGCGGGCGCCGCGGTCATGGCCGCCCATCGATCCGGCCGGCCAGGGTCCGCTTGGCGATCTTGCCCGTCGGCGTCTTGGGCAGGCTGTCGGCGAACTCCACGTACTTCGGCACCATGAAGTCCTCGAGCCGTTGCCGGCAGTGGCGTAGCACCTCTTGCTCGGTGAGGCGGGTGCCCTCGCGAAGCGTGACGACCGCGCGAATGGCCTCTCCGAGCACGGGGTCGCTCACGCCCATCACGGCGGCCTCGACTACCTCGGGGATCGCGTACAGCACTTCTTCCACTTCCTTGGGGCTCACTTTCTCGCCGCGGGTCTTGATGATGTCGTCTTCGCGCCCGACGAAGTATAGGTAGCCCTCTTCGTCCATCCGGAACAGGTCACCGGTATACAGGACACGTTCTCCGGGCACCCCTCCCGGGCGGAACCGGGCGTCCGTCTCTTCCGGCCGCTCCCAGTAGCCCCTCGTGACGTGCGCGCCCCGCACCACCAGCTCGCCTACGAGGCCGGGGCCGACGCGGCGGTCGTGCTTGTCGACGAGATAGACCTCCGAATTGGGTATCGCGCGGCCGACCGACGTGATGCGGCGATCGAGCTCCGCGGGTGGCAGGTATGAGACGCGCTTGCACTCCGTGAGTCCGTACATCGAGTAGATGGCCACCGTCGGAAAGAGCTCGCGGAGTCGCCTGATGTGTTCGGCGGGCAGGGCGGCGGCGGTGCTCGTGATGTAGCGAAGGCTGGAGAAGTCGCACTTCCCGAGATCGAGCTTCAAGAGGATGGCCGAAATCGTGGGGACGATCGGGAACCCCGTCACGCGCTCCCGCGCGATCTGCTCGATCACCGCGTACGGATATGTGAACGACCGCTCGAGCACCACCGTGCCGCCGACCTTGAAGGCCATGAGCACCTGGTAGAGTCCGTAGTCGAACGACAGCGGCAGCACGTTGATGATGACGTCGTCCTCGGTGCTTTCCAGGTATGTCGTGATCGAGGTGGCCGCCGACACGATGTTGAGGTGGGTCGCCATGACACCCTTGGGCCGGCCCGTGGAGCCGGAGGTGTAGATGAGCGCGGCGAGGTCCATGTCGATGCCGCGCTTGGCGGGCGCGTTGCTCGCGGAGCCGCCGGACGCCGCGGACACCATGGCGAGACCGTCCGGGAACCCGGCGCGCCGATCGGCGATGGAGGCCAGCCTGCGATCGTCCGAGACGAGCGCGGCGGCGCGGCAGTCGTTCACGACGTAGGCGACCTTGTCGGCCTTGGTCGTCGGATTGATGATCACGCAGACGGCGCCCGCCTTCAGGATGGCGAACAGCGCGGCCACCGCCTCCACGGAATTCTCGAGGTAGACAACCACCCGGTCGCCCCGGCGCACACCGACGTCGAGCAGGGCGTGGGCGAGGCCGTTGGCCTGACGATCCAGCGTGGCGTACGTCACCCGCCGGCCATTGCAGATGAGCGCGGTCTTGTCCGGCAGCCGGCGGGCGCTGTGCTCCAGGAAATCCTCGACTTGCATGGCAGCCCTCAGGCGGCTACCCGGAGCTTCCGCTCCAGGAAGCCGGCCAGGGTATCGATGGAATCGAGGTTCTCGGGGATGAGCTCGTCGTCCTCGACCTTGATCGCGTATCGCCGCTCGAGGAAGCTCACCAGCTCGAGCACCCCTGTGGAGTCGATGATCCCGAGGTCGAGAAACGATGCGTGGTCGGCGAGCCCGACGTCGTCCTGCCCCAACAGGAAGTTATCGACGACAAACTGACGGAGTTCCTGCCGGATCTGCGACATGTGCCTGCCTTTCCTGGCCGCTGTTGATGAAGTGGTGAATCAGGAGCTGTGTGGAGAGGATTCCCACCAGCGCCATGTTGTCCTTGACGCCGATGGCCCGCCCCCCGCGGAACTTCTGGACGAGCCGATCGACGGCGACCGGGTCGA
Source organism: uncultured bacterium (assembly GCA_964419375.1). Taxonomy (GTDB): domain Bacteria; phylum Methylomirabilota; class Methylomirabilia; order Rokubacteriales; family CSP1-6; genus JBBDXO01. Next base: position 7,591 of record CAYQQT010000013.1, on the reverse strand, counting down.
ACATGCCGTCCTTGGCGATCCGCGCCGGGGACAGAAGCTCGTCGACGTAATCCTCGCCGTTGGCGCCGAAGAAGCTCGCGGCCTCGGGCGCCCGGTACGGCTGCTTCGATCGCTTCCGGATGCAGGCTGGAACCAGATCGGCTGCCGCCCGCTTCAGCAGGTGCTTCTCGTCGAGGACCCGCATCTTCAGCGAGGGCGGCAGGTTCGCGGCAAACGCGACGACGCGGTGGTCGAGAAACGGCGACCGCAGCTCGACCGAATGCGCCATGGCGACCCGGTCGCCCTGGGAGGAGAGGATGTAGCCCGGGAGCAACGACGTCGACTCGAGGTATTGCGCCTGGCAGAACGGCGGCCACTCGCCGTACTGCTCGGGGAGGCGCTCTCGAAGCGCCGCGTAGACGTCGTGCTCCGCCAGCGCCGCCCGCACCCCGGCCGCGAAGAACCTCTTGATTTTCGCGGTCAGCGCCCAACGCGGCAGGTGAGAGAAGAACGGGTGCGCCAGGTCCTCGGGCTTGACATGGAAGAAGGCCCGCCGGTACGCGTCCGACTGCCGCTGGAGATTCGGCAGATACGGATACATCCGTTTCAAGAGCAACGGGCGCATGCGCGAGGCCGGTGCCGCCGCCCAGAACCGGCGGATCTTCGCCTCCTTGAAGATGTCGTACCCGCCGAGCATCTCGTCCGCGCCTTCGCCGGTGAGGACGACCTTGTAGCCCTGCGCGCGAACTCGGTGGGAGAGGAGGTAGAGCGGCGCCGGCGCGGTGCGAAGGATGGGTGTCTCGGTGTGCCGCACCACATCCGGGAAGACGCGCGCGATGTCGGCGCCGGAACAATGGACCTCGTCGTGCTCGCTCTCGAGGAAGCGCACTGCCTCCCGCTGGTATCCGCTCTCGTCGAACTCCGGATCGTCGAAGACGACGGAGAACGTCCGCAGGCGGCTGGTCGTGAAGCGCTTGGCGAGGGCGGCCACCACGGTGGAGTCGAGGCCGCCGCTGAGGTACGTGCCGACCGGGACATCGGCCCGGAGCCGGATACGGGTGGCGTCCCCGAGCAGCGCCCGCAACTCCTCGGCCGCCACGTCCGGATCACGGGGCACCTCGGCGAGCGGCGCGTAGTCGAGGCGCCAGTAGGGGGCGATGCGGATGTGCCCCGTGTCGTCCGCGATCATCGAGTGCCCGGGCGGCAGCTCCTGGACGCCGCGGAAGACCGTGCGGGGCGCGAGTGTGCACCAGAAGGTGAAGACTTCGTCCAGCCCGCGCAGGTCCAGCTCGCGTGGCACGTCAGGATGGGCCAGGAGCGACTTGATCGCCGAGCTGAAGACGAGACCCCCCGCGGTCAGGGCGTAGAAGAGCGGCCGGACACCCAGGCGGTCACGCGAGAGGAACAGCCGCCGGCGCCGGACGTCCCAGATGGCGAACGCCCACTGACCGTTGAACTCGTGCACGCACGCGTCGCCCTTCTCCTCGTACGCCTTCAAGATGACTTCGGTGTCGGAGCGGGTTGCGAACTTCTGGCCGCGCGCCTCGAGCGCCTCCCTCAGCTCGACGTAGTTGAAGATCTCGCCGTTGAACGTGATCCAGAGCGTCCCGTCGGCGTTCGCCATCGGCTGCTGCCCGCCGGCAACGTCGATGATGCTCAGGCGCGCATGCGCGATCCCGACCGGGCCGTCGGTGTGGAGCCCCATCCCGTCGGGGCCCCGGTGGCGGAGATGCCCGATCATTTGCCGCAGCAGCGAGACGCTGGCGGGGCGCCCCTGGAAGTCGACGACGCCTGCTATTCCACACATGGTCGGCGGCTGTCGATCGCGCTGTCGGCGCGCGAGGGGACGCGGCGGTTCATGCCGACGCGGACGATGCAATGAATGTGCCCGGACGTATTCCCCCCCCTGCAAATGCCTGAGAACTATGGTGCAGACGGCGGAGTCTTGGCGCGAGCATCGCCAGCCCGATGACGAAGCGCTTGCGAGGTCGAGGGGGGAACTGCCGCATTGTGGAACAGTCGCTCTCATGATTCCGATGGGACGCGTCTCGCGGCTCCGC
>CAYQQT010000013.1:0-5452 GCA_964419375.1 uncultured bacterium | reverse complement strand
GCAGCTGAAGGCTGTCCGCAGACACTCACCAGCATCCGAATCGAAGACAAGGCCGCCGGACGCATCCCGCGCGTGCACGCGATGTCACGCATGAAGCAACTGCTGAGGCGTCTGCCTGTGCGGCCACTGTCGCCCGTGTCACCCTCTCCGACGTCAATGAACCCAAGGGCGGCGTGGACATCCGGTGCGGCATCCTCGTCAGCCTGCCCGGCGAACCGCCCATCCGAGTCGAGCGAATGGCCACCACCCCGGACGTGAGCGAGGCGGGCGGCGGTTTCGCGCCCCACGTGGGGCATTGACGCCCCAATGAGGCGGGCGCGGGCGACGCGCCTCTCGCGCAGCCACCACCAACCGCATGATTTTGTGGAGAGGCTGTGGTGGCACCGGGGTTGCGGCGTCGTCAGCCCGAAGGAGAACAACGATGAGACACGGGGCCATGTTCGCATGGGTATTCGCGGCCCTCCTGGCGCTCACGGTATCGGCCAGCGCCGAGGAGATCGTAAGGCATTCCGGCTCGATCGTCGCCATCGCCGACGATGCCAGAACGTTCGTGCTGGCCGAGGTCGGCCCCTGGCAGGTCCGGACCGGCGCCACCGTGACCACCTACCGGACGATCACGCTGATGCCGGAGACGCAGTTCGCAATTGTGGGCCGCCTCGATGACGCTCCCAGTGGCTTCCCGGGCGACTTTGTGGAAACGCCGCTGGGGCCGGAGGCTGTGTACCTGAACGACTATGTCACTGTCGAATGCCGGCACGAGGGTAAGCGGCTGCTGGCGCTCAAGATCACGGTGGCGGAGCTGGTGGATGCTGAGAGCGGCGAGGAGACACTCCGATGATGAAGCGCGTGCTCGTTCCCCTCGATGAGCCCTCCGCGACGGAGGACGTCATGCCCATCGTCGCGATGCTGGCGACGGCGGGCGCCGCCGTACGCTTGATCCATGTGGCGCCGGTGCCGGGACATGTTGTGAGCGAGGACGGCCGCACCGTTGCCTATGCGGACCAGGAAATGGCCCGTGTCGAGGCGGTGTGGTCGGCATCGCTGCGGGACACGGCGGCGCGTGTCCGCAGCGATGTGGACTACGTCGTGCGTTTCGGCGATCCCGTCTCCGAGGTCCTCGCCGAGGCCGAGGCGTTCGGCGCAGACACGGTCGCCGTGACCACTGGCACGCGGAGCTCCTTGAAGCGCACGCTGCTCGGCAGCGTCGCAGAAGCGATGCTTCGGCGCGCTCCGGTCGGTGTGCTGATGTACCGGCCGCCGCGGGATCCGTGAGACAGTGAAATCTCCAGCGCAGCAAATCCTCGCGGCCACCGACTTCTCCGACAACGCCGAAGCGGCACTGGCGGTGGCGGTTCAGTCCGCGCGCGCGCTCCATGCAGGGCTGCATGTGCTCCACGTGTTCGCTCCGGGGGAGATCGATGTCACCCAGCTCCTCGCGGACGCCGTTGCGAAAGCGGCCCCCGACGTCCCGGTCACGGTGGCGGCGACGGGTGGAGACCCTGCTCAGGAAATCCTGCGCTATGCGGCGCGGCATCCGATCGATCTCGTCGTCCTGGGCACGCATGGCCGCACAGGTCTGAGCCGGATACTCCTCGGTAGCGTGGCGGAGCGCGTGCTCCGCGGCGCCCGATGTCCTGTGCTCGTGGTGCCGGCTGCGTCTGTCGAGACGGCGCCGGCAGCATCCCACGCAGGCGTGGGGGCGGAGGACGTCAAAGCGCCGGCACCGCGGCGGTGCCTCGTGTGCGCGACGCCTACTCAGGATTTGATCTGTGAGCCGTGTCGCGCGCGCATCCGCGGCGAGGCATTGGAGCACAAGCAGCGCGAGGAGCGCGCGGGGCGAACATGATCGGCGGGACCCGGGCCGCGATGGTCGTGAGCTAGATGGGATGGGGTCCTGGAAGGTGCTCGACACCATCGCGACGGCCGATTGCGCTTTCGAGATCCACGGGCGCAATCTCGACGACCTCTTTGCCACCGCGGCCCGGGTGCTCGCCGACCTCATGGTCGATCCCGCGACGGTCGCTCGCGACATCGAGCGCACGCTCCAGCTGGAGGCGCGGAGCCTCGACCTGCTCCTTCACGAGTGGATGTCGGAGTTGATCTTCCTCAAGGACAGTGATCAGCTCGTCTTCCCGGACGCGTTCGTGAGCGTGCGCGCGGCGCCGCCGACGTTGACGGCACGCTTGACCGGTGGCCGCATCGACCGCACGCGGACGGTCCTGCGCGCCGACCCCAAGGCCGTGACCTTCCATCAGTTCGTGCTCGAGCGGCGTGGAGGAGGCTGGTATGCGCGCGTCGTCATCGACATCTGAAGCGGCCATGGAGCTGCCGGTCGCGATGAAGGTCCGGCCCGTCAGCGACTGCATCTGGGAGATTCCGCCCGAGGAGAAGCCGGGCATGCTGGTGCCCGCGCGGATCTACGCGTCCGGCGCGTTGCTCGCCGGCATGGACGCCGGCGTCTTCGACCAGGTGACGAACGTCGCCTGTCTGCCCGGCATCGTGCGAGCGTCGCTGTGCATGCCGGATGGGCACCGGGGCTACGGCTTTCCCATCGGCGGCGTCGCCGCTTTCCGTGCGGACACGGGCGTCATCTCACCGGGCGGCATCGGCTTCGACATCAACTGCGGCATGCGCGTGCTGCGCACCAATCTCATGGAGGCGGATGTGCGCCCGCGCCTCGGCGCTCTTGTCGACGCCCTCTTCGCTGCGGTGCCCACCGGCGTGGGCGCGCACGGCTCTCTCCGCCTCGACGCGCCGGCGTTCCGCGAGGTCATGGTCGAAGGCGCGGGGTGGATGGTGCGCCACGGCTATGGTCGGTCCGAGGACTTGGCAGCGACCGAGGGCGGCGGGTGTCTCCCCGGTGCGGATCCGGCTTCTGTCAGCGACCGGGCGGTGCGCCGTGGCATGGATCAACTCGGCACGCTCGGCTCCGGCAATCACTACCTGGAGGTCCAGGTGGTGCCGCCAGACGGCGTGCACGACCCGGCGATCGCGCGTGCCTTTGGCATCACGGAGCCCGGGCAAGTGCTCGTGATGTTTCACTGCGGATCGCGCGGCTTTGGCCACCAGGTTGGGACCGATTACCTGCGTCGCTTCGACGAGGCGATGCCGAGGTACGGAATCACGGTGCGCGACCGCGAGCTGGCCTGCGCTCCCTTCCGCTCGCCCGAAGGACAGGCCTACTTCGGCGCGATGACGGCCGCCGCCAATACCGCCTTCGCCAATCGCCAGCTCATCACGCATCGCGTGCGCGAGGTGATGGCGCGTGTGTTCGAGCAGCCTGCGGAGGCGCTCGGCCTCGACGTCATCTACGATGTCTGCCACAACACCGCCAAGCTCGAGCGGCACGTCGTGGAGGGCGAGACGCTCGAGCTGGTGGTCCACCGTAAGGGCGCCACCCGCGCCTTCGGCCCCGGCACGCCCGACGTCCCGGAGGCATATCGCGGACTCGGCCAGCCCGTGATCATCGGCGGGTCGATGGAGACGGGCTCGGCGCTCCTCGTGGGGACGGCGCACGCCATGACGGAGACGTTCGGCTCCACCGCGCACGGCGCGGGGCGCACGATGTCGCGCGCGCAGGCGAAGCGCCGCGTCGGGGGGGAGACGCTCATGCGCGAGATGCGGGAGCGGGGCATCGTGGTGCGCGCCGCCTCGCCCGCCGGCGTCGCGGAGGAAGCGGGCTTCGCCTACAAGGATCTGGCGGAGGTCGTCGACACCGTCCACCGTCTCGACATCTCCCGCCGCGTCGTCTCGCTGAAGCCGATCGGCAACATCAAGGGCTGAGAGGAGGCGTTCCATGCGACATCCCAAGCGAACCATCACGAGGGCGCTGCGCACGCGCCGGCCCATCCATCCCGGCCGTGAGAGCGACGAGCTCGAGGCGATGACATGGCCCGAATCGCTGCGGGTCGCCGACTGCATGACCCGAGGGGCGGCCACCATTCGCGCCGATGCCCTCGCGCGAGGCGCCGCCGAGATGATGCGCACCCGTCGCATCCGCCACCTGCCGGTGGTGGACGGTGAGCGCGGGCTCGTCGGCATCGTCACCGATCGGGATCTCCGCCACGTGCTCTTCGATCCGATGGTGCAGGCGCGCGCGGGTCATCTGGCGGATCTACTGAACACGGTGACGGTCCGTGACGTGATGACGCGGGCCGTCGTGACGGCGAGGCCCGAGATGCCGCTCCGCGAGGCGGCTAGCCTGATGCACGAGCGGAAGGTGGGCGCGCTCCCGGTCGTGGCGCGCGGCCGCATCGTCGGCATCCTCAGTGAGGGCGACGTCCTGAAAACGTTCTCGCAGGCCCTCGGCCAGGGGTTCGCCAAGCCCTACCGCTGGGCGTTGGTCTTCCGATGAGCGCGCGCGCCCGGCCGGAGTGCGGCAGCCCGTCATCACGATCGACCCCGGTAAGCGTGTCGTCGGCATCGTGACCGATCGCGATCTGAGGCAGGTGATGTTCGACGTGGCGATGGGGCGCGTGGACGAAGACACCGCGCGGCTCGGCGAGTTGCGCGTGCGCGAAGTGATGACCTGGGGCGTGAAGCGGGCAGGCAAATACGTCGTGGTCTGGCCAGGAGGACCGCGCCCAAACGACGGCGCGCCTCGGCATGACCGGGAGGGCACGGCATGAAACCGCGGACACAGTCGATCGCCAAGGAGTTCGAGCGCAGGCTCCGCGAGGCGCGCCGTCGGGTATGGCACACAGTCGCGCGGACGGAGGCGGAGCTGGCAACGCTGGAAGCGCATCAGGCCGGCGCGCCGATCGAGGACGCGGCCACCGCCACCGTCACCGCTCTCCTCTCCCGCCTCGACAGCACCGAGCGGCACCTGCTCGACGAGATCGGCGCGGCGCAGGCGCGGCTCGCCACGGGAGCCTTCGGTGTCTGTGAGCATTGCGCGACGCCGATCCCTCTCCCACGGCTCCGCGCGGTCCCGACCGCGCGTCTCTGTATCGGCTGCGAGCGCGCCGCCGAGCGCGCCGCGCACGCCTGAAGGCGGTCGCTCATGACTCGGAGTCAGCGCGCTTTCGTCAGGAAGTGGGCCCGTCGGTTTCTCGCCCAGCACGCTTCGGTGTGGCCGGCGCACACCGGCCGTTCCTCCCCGTAGCTGATGGTCGTGAGTCGGGCCACCGCCACCCCGTGCGCGGCGAGGTAGTCCATCGAGGCCTTCGCGCGACGATCGCCGAGGGCAACGTTGTACTCGTTGGTGCCGCGTTCGTCGCAGTGGCCTTCGATCAAGATCAGGGCCTCCGGGTTCGACTTCATCCAGTCGATGTTCGCGTCGAGGATCCGGGCCGCGTCGGGGCGGATGTCGGACTTGTCGAAAGCGAAATGGATGGTCTTGAGTGTCGTCACTTCGCGGAACTGCGTCGGGGCGGGAAGCGCCGGCGCTGACGGCGGGGGCGCGGCGACGGACGGCGGAGGGGCCGACGGCGGCGCTGTCGGAGCCGGCGAG
>CAYQQT010000012.1:0-17863 GCA_964419375.1 uncultured bacterium | reverse complement strand
ATCGTCGGGTCGGGCGTGCGCCGTCAAGGCGAGCGCCGGCGTCCGCCCGCCGAGGTCGGAGGGGAGCGCTCGCACACGACGAATGAGCGTATAGCCGTCCTCGTCCGGCATTGCGATGTCGCTCACGAGGACGTGGGGCGTCAGCCGCCCGAACTCGACCAGCGCTTGCGCCACCGATCCCGCCGCCCTCACCTCGGCCCCGCACTGCTCGAGCACCGCCACGATAAGATCGCGCGCGTCCGGCTCGTCCTCCACGACGAGGACGCGCATCCCCACCAGCAGCGAGCGGTTGAGCGTCTCGAGGTGCGGCTTCGCCCGCGGCGCGGCGGCCCCGTCAACATCGGCGGCGAGCGGGAGCGTGACCTTGAACGTCGCTCCGTGTCCCCGCTCCCTGCTCTCGACCCGGATGGTGCCGTGGTGCAGCTCGACGAGGTGGCGGGCGATGGCCAGCCCCAGCCCCAGGCCACCATGCCCACGCGTGGCCACGCTGTCGCCCTGGCGGAAGCGCTCGAAGATATGCGGCAGCAGGTCGGGGCTCACGCCCGGCCCGCTGTCGGTCACCGCGATCACGAGCTGCGAGTCGCTACGCTGCACCCGAACGTGCACGCTGCCCGCACTCGGGGTGTGCTTGATGGCGTTCGAAAGCACATTGCTCAGCGCCTGCTGCATGCGATCGGCATCGAGAAGGACGAACGCCGGAGGGCCGTCGTCGACCTCGAACGTGAGGCGGAGGCTCTTGGCCTCCGCCACCAGACGGAGGCTTTCGACAGTGGCGTGCACCACGGGCACGATGTCCGCGGGCCTGAGCTCCAGGCGCAGCTTGCCGGCGACGATGCGCGAGACGTCCACCAGATCCTCGATGAGCTGTACCTGCAGCTTCGTGTTCCGGTCCATGACCTCGAGCGCGTGTGCCGTGCGCTCCGGGTCCAGCGTTCCGGATCGGAGCAGGCGGGACCAGCCCAGCATCGCGGTGAGCGGCGTGCGCAGCTCGTGCGACAGGACCGCGAGAAAGTCATCCTTCGCCCGATCGGCGTTCGCCAGCTCTTCCCCGTGCCGGCGCAGCTCCGCGTCGGCGCGAGCGTGAACGGTGACGTCCTCCATGGCGAGAAGGATCAAATGTCCGTCGCGCGACGGCGATTCGAAACGACGGGCGTTGAGACGCATGACGCGGTGGCCCAAGCGCTCGAAGTCGTGCGTGATCTCGAGATCCTCGAACCCGGTACCGTTGGGCAGGAGACTCTCCAGGCGCGTGCGCAGCACCGGAATGTTCCACTGTCCGTTGCCGAGGTCATGGATGACGTGGCCTACGGTCTCGCCCGGCGTGACCTGGAACGTCCCGTAGAACGCCCGGTTTGCCGTCACCACGCGCAGGCCGCCGTCGAGAATCAGCAGGGGCTCCCGCACCGTCTCCACGATGGTCTCCGCGTAGTCGCGGGCGCGCTTGAGGGCGTCGATGTCGATAAAGGAGATGACGGCGCCATCGATCCGCTCGTCCTGGGCGCGATACGGCCGGATCCGCATGGTGGCCCAGCGTCCATCCTGGTCCTGGACCTCCCGCTCCTGCGGCACGAGGGTGTCGGTCACCTCCACCAGCAGCCGTTCGAGGTCGGCCACGTTGATGCGGAGCTGGATATCCCCCACCGGCCGTCCCACGTCGGTGGCCACCAGCTTCAGGAGCCGATCGGTGGCGCCGCTGAAGCGGCGGATGCGCAGGTCACGGCCGACGATGACGAGGGGGATATTCACGCTGGTGAGCACGTTGCTCAGATCGCTATTGACCTGCCCCAGCTCGACGTTGCGCGCCTGCAGCTCGTCGTTCACCGTCGTCAGCTCTTCGTTGGACGATTGCAGCTCCTCCTTGGCGGTCTCCATCTCCTCGTTCGTGCTCTGCAGCTCCTCGTTGCTCGACTGGATCTCCTCGGTCGCCGAGCGCAGCTCCTCGTTGGTCCTCTCCCGCTCATCGATGATCGATTGCATGTACTCCTTGCTGGCAGCCAGCTCCCGTTGCAAGGCGGCGGTCTCGTGGGCGGCGCCCTTGCCCGTCACGCGCTGCCGGTGCCGCGGGCCCGGTGAGGCGGCGGCACGTGGTGCCGCCGCCTCGAACAGGACCAGAAACGTGTCGCCGGCCCCTTCCGCGTGCAGAGGAATGACCTCGAGGTCGACGAACAGGGTGCGGCCCTGCTGCGTGAGCCGGATCCCCGCCGAACGGGCGGGGAGCCCGCGGCTCTTCGCTTTCCGGACCGCGATGCGCAGCTCGCCCAGCAGGCCTTGTCGGACCATCTTGAGGAGGTTGAAGCTCGCCGCTCCCGGCGCCGCCTCCAGATAGGGTCCCGTGAGGCCGCGGAACTGGAGGATCTCCATGTCGCTGTTCACGATGACGCCGGCGGGACCGTACTTCCTTACGATGAGGCGGTCCGCGACCTTCTCGATGTCGAAGCCGGGGGCGGGGGCGACCCTATCAACCCACTTGCTGGGCTTCGTGTCAGCGGCAACCCTGGCCGGTTTCCGCTCCGTGGAGGCCCCCGCCACGGGCAGGCGCGCCGGCCCGGGCCGCTTCGCATAGATCTTGTGCTTCTTGTCGAGAGGGGCGAAGAAATGGGCGAAGGCCGCGATGCTCTCCGCGGGCCCGAGCAGCAGAAAACCGCCCGGCTTGAGCGCGTAGTGGAAGACCGGCACGATCCTCTGTTGCAGCTCAGACGAAAAATAGATCAGCATGTTCCGGCAGCTGATGAGGTCGAGCTTCGAGAACGGAGGATCGGCGGTCACGTCCTGGGGGGCGAAGACGACGAGCGTGCGCAGCGCCTTGCTGACCTGATAACCGCCTTCCTGCTTGACGAAGAAGCGGCGCAGCCGTTCCGGTGAGACATCGGCGGTGATGCTCTCCGGGTAGCTCCCGGCGCGGGCCCTCGCGATGGCCGGCGCGCTCACGTCCGTGGCGAAGATCTGCGGCGAAGGACGGGCGCCGGCCTCCCCCAGGAACTCGAGCAGGCACATGGCGATGGAATAGGCTTCCTCGCCCGTCGCGCACGCGGGCACCCAGATGCGCAACGGCTCCCGGGACGATCGCTTCTTCATGAGGCTGGGGAAGACCTTGCGGCGGAGCGCCGCGAAGTCCTCCGGGTCCCGGAAAAACTTCGTGACATTGATCAGCATGTCCTGGCGCAAGGCCTCCACCTCGGGGGGATGACCCTCGAGATGGTCGAGGTACTCGCGGACGGTCTCGATCCGGTGCAGCAGCATCCGCCGCGCAATACGCCGCCGCACGGTGGTCTGCTTGTAGGCTCGAAAGTCCGCGCCCGTCGCCACCTGGATCAGGGCCAGGACCTTGCCGAAGCTCGCCTCCTCGTCCCTGGTCGGCGGCTCGCCACGGATCGTCGCCGCCGGTGGCGCGACGTAGGGATGGCGGCTGATCCGCGTCAGCTCGGCGGCAATCCCTTCCGGAGCCAGGACGAGGTCCACACATCCGGCCGCGACGGCGTTGCGCGGCATGCCGCTGTACTTGGCCGAACGGTCATCCTGGGCGAAGGTCAGGCCGCCCTCGGCCTTGATGGCCTTCAATCCAAGCACCCCGTCGGACCCCGTGCCCGACAAGATCACCCCGATCGCTCGGGGTCCGCGATCCATGGCGAGGGATGTCAGGAAAACGTCGACGGGCAGGTGCTGGCCCGGTTCCCTGGCGCGAGACGTGAGACGCAGCACGCCACGCTCTATGGTGAGATTCGTGTTGGGCGGGATCACGTACACGTGGTCGGCCCGGACCCGCGTCCGGTCCTCGATCTCGCTCACCGGCATCCGCGTCGCCCTGGAGAGCAGCGAGGCGAGCTGGCTCTCATGCGTGGGGTCCAGGTGCTGGATGAGCACGAACGCCATTCCCGTGCGTGCGGGGAGGGCACGGAGCAGCTGCGAGAACGCCTCCAAGCCGCCGGCGGAGGCGCCGACACCAACGACGGGAACGGCCTGGTCGCGCGGCGTCGGACGCCTGATGTTCTTCGAATCCGCGGGGGCCACGGGTGACGGCAGCGTCATGTGCGCGCCACCCCTGCGCCAGGCACGCGGTGAGCGTGGAGACGATTTCTTGCGAGGCACCTGACTAATTTAGCTTCGCACGGACGCCGCGGATGATGCCAACTCGCACGGTTGCCAGCTCATCGCCGGCAAACGGCCGCTTGCGGGTCGGAGCGGACAGTCACGAAGGTCGTCCCTTTCTTGCGTCTAGTGATCCGTCCATCAACGGCGCCCGCGGAGGGGTCGAGGCTTGGAAATTACCGCGCCGTGCCGTGCCTGTCTATTCGTACATTTACTGAGGAGCGGACTGCGCAGCGCGAACAGCAGACCGGCAAATCGGGCGTGACGGCGAAGGACCTCGAGCGAACGTGGGGGCGACGCAGGTGTTTGGTGCGGATCGAGCGGTTCTGGATAGCGTGAGTGCAGACGGGAAGTGGTCAGCTTGGCGGACTATCAGTTCGGCAGCGCGCTGAACGTAGGTGCTCGGCTCCAGCGCTCGGGGCGAAAATCTAGGTCAATGGCACCAGGAGAGCGTGCGCGAGAACGTATCGGATGAGGTCTGCTTGATTGCTGAACTTTAGTTTATGCATGACGCTGGCGCGGTGTGACTCGGCCGTGCGGCGGCCGATGGACAAGCGACTCGCGATGCGAGCGCTGCTGTAGCCCTCGGAAACGAGCAGAAGAACTTCGCGCTCCCGGCGAGTCAGCGTCTCGTAGGCGTCGAGCGCTGCGCTCTCGACGCGTTGCAGCCAGGTCGCCATGGGACGGCGGGACAGCGGCTCGCTCAGATAGCGGTGCCCGGCGACCACCCTTCGGATCGCGCGCACCAGTTCAGCGGGTTTCGCGCACGTCACCACGTAGCCCGACGCACCGTTTCTCAGCGCCTGGATGACGTACTGCTCTTTCGAGTGCATCGAGAGTACGATCACCGCGGTCGCCGGCGACTGCTGATGCACCAGGCGCGTGATCTCGAGGCCATTCAGCCCCGGCATCGCCAGTGACACGATCAGCATGCGCGGCTTGAGACGCTCGACGAGGCGACCGACCTTGAGGCCGTCCGCGGCCTCGCCGACCACTTTGAAGTCGTCCTCCACCTCGACCAAGCACCGAATGCCGCCACGCACCAAGTGGTGGTCGTCGGCAAGTACGATGGTGATCGGCGCTGGTGCGCGATGGCGTGACGCCTGGCTCGCAGCGCGGCGCTCCGCGGTCAAACACGTGTCCTTGCCCCGCAACCCCTGCGAACGCACCGGACGCGACCGCGGCCGCCTTTCGCTCACGCCTTCGATCGACGATGGCCGCCCAGCTACAGACTCCGCGTGACGAGGTGCGAGCGACAACATGCGTTCTCCATTCTGAGGGATCACTCGGAGGGGATCGGTGACCGCCTCATGCCTGACCGATGGAGACTTGCCGCACCTCCGCCGATGGCCAGTAGCACACTTTACAAATGCAAGCTTGGGGCCATTGACCGAGCCGCCGATTTAGATTCCGGCTGGCGGTCAATCGGGGGCCGCCGACCACCACGTATGCAAGGCCACCGTTCGCCTTGCGCATCGACCGGTGAACTCCGGAACTAGTGGCCGAGGTACTCGCGGATGTAGCGGTTGATGAGCTCCGGCTGCTCGTGGATGACCCAGTGCGAACCGTCGGGCACGCGGCGCACGGTGAGGTTCGGAACGTAACGATCGAGGCCATTGAGATTGCCGGGCAGCAGCGCGGTGTCCTTTTCGCCCCAGATCACGAGCGTCGGCACGGACACGACGGTCGCGTTGTCCTCCACGCCGAGCGTTCCGCTCGCGGGCTCGCCGTCGCGGGAGGGCGGCCCCACCCGCGCCGCGCGGTAGTAGTTCAGCCCGCCCGTGAGCGCGCCCGGCTGCGACCACGCTTTCAGGTACTCGTCGCGGTCACCTGCCGTCACGTACCCCTTGGCGAGCCCCTCGCCGAGGACCGCCTGCACGAGCGCCGCATAGTGGTTGGCGGAGAGCAGCTGCTCGGCCTTGGCGCTGCGGAAGGCCAGCATGTACTCGCTGGCTTTCTGCTGGGCCGGATTGTCGCGCAGCTCGCGGGCGAAGACCGCTGGATGCGGGGCGTTGACGATGACCAGGCGCTCGAGGCGCTCGGGATGATGGATGGCGAACGCCCACGCCACCGCCCCACCCCAGTCGTGGCCGACGAGGACGAACCTCCGGTGGCCGAGGTGATCGGCGAGGGCGGCGAGGTCGTCTACCAGGTGTCGGATCGCGTAGTCCGCGACGTCGGCGGGCTTGGACGACAGATTGTGACCTCGCATGTCGAAGGCGACCGCCTGGTGGTCGCGCGCGAAATGGGCGAGCTGCGCCTTCCACGCGTACCAGAACTCGGGAAAGCCGTGCACGAAGAGGATGAGCGGGCCCTGCCCCGCCGTGACGTAGTGCAGCCGGACTCCGTTCACTTCCGCGTACCGGTGCTCCTCCATCGGCCCTCCGCGGCCAGCATACAGGGCGGCGGTGGTACTCTGCTTGCAGCATCCCATTACGATGATCGTCCACGTCCTCGCCTCTGACTACGACAGCACCCTCGCCGAGCACGGCACCATCTCCGAGACGACGGCACGGGCGCTGACCAGGGTGCGCGAGTCCGGCCGCAAGGTGGTGCTGGTCACCGGCCGCATGCTGCCGGATCTCAAGAACGTCTGCCCGGACGCCGACCGGATGTTCGATGCGATCGTGGCCGAGAACGGCGCCGTCGTGTACTTCCCCGAGCGGCGGGAGGTGAAGGTCATCGGGGACGCGCCCGAGCCGGCGCTGGTGGACGCCCTGCGCAGGCGCGGCGTGCCCATCGATATCGGCAACTCCATCATCGCCACCGTGGAGCCCTATTCCACCGCCGCCCTCGCCGCCATCCGCGAGACGGGCGTGGAGCGCACCCTCGTCTTCAACAAGGGCGCCGTCATGCTGTTGCCGGGCGGCGTCACCAAGGGCACGGGGCTGGAGGCGGCGCTGGCGGCCATGGACTTGTCGGCGCACAACATGGTCGGCATCGGCGACGGCGAGAACGACCACGCGTTCCTCTCGCTCTCCGAGTGCGCGGTGGCCGTGGCCGACGCGGTGCCGGCGCTGCGCGAGCGCGCCGACTACGTCACACGCGCGCCCCATGGGCGCGGGGCCACCGAGTTCATCGAAGAGCACCTGCTGAACGACCTCGTCGATCTGCTCCCGCGCCTGACGCGCCACCGCATCGCCCTCGGGCACGACGCCGAGGGCCAGCCCGTGTCCCTGCCCGCGCACGGCACCGCGCTGCTCGTGGTCGGCCCCTCCGCGAGCGGCAAGTCGACGCTGACGGGCGCGCTCGTCGAGCGCCTCGTCGAGGCGCGGCGTACGGTGCTCCTGCTCGATCCCGAAGGCGACTACCAGACGCTCTCCGAGCTGGAAGGCGTCGTGGTGCTCGGGGGCAAGGCCGAGCAGACGCTGCCCACGTCCGAAGAGGTGAGCCAGTTCCTGCGCCACCCGCACACGAGCCTCGTGCTCAACCTGAGCGCGATGACCCAGCCCGAGAAGGTGGGCTACGCGACGAAGATCCTGGCCGCGGTGACGACGGTGCGCTCGAGCTCGGGCCTGCCGCACTGGCTCATCATCGACGAGGCGCACCACGTCATGCCCGCCGACGGCTCACCGGCGGCCGAACTGCTACGGGCCGGCCCCGAGTCCTTCTGCCTCATCACGTTGTCGGCCGACAAGCTGGCGTCGCCCACGCTGCCCCACGTGAACGCCGTCGCCTCCACGGAGATCGAGGCCTTCAACGAGGGCGTGCACGCCGTGCTGCGGCCACGCCCGCCGCCGACCCCGAAGGCGCCGAGCGTGGACGGCGGGCCCCTCGAGCGCGGAGAAGCGGCCCTCGCATGGCTGGCGTCACCGCCGCACGCCGTCCGCTTCCGCGTCGCTCGCGCGCGCGTGCAGCACCGCCGGCACATCCGCAAGTACACCGAGGGCGAGCTCCCGCCCGACCGCAGCTTCTTCTTCCGCGGCCCCCAGGAGGCGCTGAACCTCCGGGCGGCGAACCTGGCGCGCTTCGTGGAGCTCGCGGACGGCGTGGACGAGGGCACGTGGGCGCACCACCTCGGCAAGCGACACTATTCGGCCTGGATCCGCGACATGATCAAGGACCCCGAGCTGGCGGCGGAGATCGAGAGCGTGGAGGCCACCAACCTGCCCGCCGCGGAGTCACGCCGCCGCGTGCTGGAGGCGATCCGTGCGCGCTACGCCGTCTGAGGCCAGCGCACCTCGCGCGGTCGCTTGTCCTCGCGCAGGCCGAGGAACACGGGGTGGCGCAGGCGGCCGTCGCCCGTGCGCTCCGTGAAGCCGATCTGGGCGACGAGCTTGGGCGAAAGCCACGTCACGCTGCGTTCGCGCGGCGCGTCGGCGAAGGGTGACGTGGCACGGACGAGGGGCGCGAAGCGGCGCCGTAGATCGGCGAGCGAGCGGGCCGTGAATCCCGTGCCCACCTTCCCCGCGTAGCGCAGGGCGCCCCCTTCGTAGGCGCCCACCAGAAGCGCGCCGAAGTGCGTGCGCGCTCCGCCCGGCGCCGTGAAGCCGCCCACGACGAACTCCTCCTCCGCGCGCACCTTGACCTTGCGCCACGCCGGCGAGCGCGCGCCCGCGAGATAGGGCGACTCCGGATCCTTGGCGACGATCCCCTCCAGGCCGCGGCGGCGCGCCTCGGCGAACGCCTCGAAGCCGTCACCGGGCAGACGGCGCGCCAGCGGTACCAGCGCGCGCGTGCCCACCTCGGCCTCGAGCACACGGCGCCGCTCGCGCAGGGGGGCGTCGCGCAAGTCACGGCCGCGCGCGTAGAGGCAGTCGAAGGCGGCGAAGACGGGAGGCGCGTCGAGCTCGCCGAGCAGATGGCGCTGCAGGAGCTGGAAGCGCGAGATGCCGTGCTCGTCGAGCACGACCACCTCGCCGTCGAGGGCCAGCGTGGGCGCGACGAGCGCCGCGATGGCGGCGGCGACGGCGGGGAACTCGGCGGTGCGGTCCTTCATGTTGCGCGTGAGGAGCGTGACGGTTCGGCCTTCCTTGTAGGCGATGAACCGGAAGCCGTCGTACTTCTCCTCGTAGACCCACTGCGGAAGGTGGAAAGGCTCGCCCACCAGCATCGCCAGCATGGGCGTGACGCGGAAAGGCACGCGCGGCATGACAGGGCGCTAGGCGGAGCGCGTCGATGCGCGCGGGGGATCGGCGGCGGCCGCCTTTGCGAGCTGCTCGGGGGTGGCCCCCGCCGCGCGCGCGATGCCCGCCATCGTACGCCGCGAGACGACGGAGAGCGGGTTCTGCACCGTGAGGTCGGTGGCGGCGGAGGCGAAGGCGTCGCGGTGCTTGATGAGCAGCCACTGCCGGTCGCGCGTGCGCACGAGCACCCACGAGCCCTTCAGCTTGCGGCCGTGCAGCGTGAACTTCAGGTCGCCCCTGGCGAGGGCGCGGCTCACGTCCGGGCTCTCCGGCGTCCACGTGCCGCGATCCCAGATCATCACGGTGCCGCCGCCGTACTCGCCTTCGGGGATGACGCCCTCGAACTCGTTGTAGTCCATCGGGTGCGGCTCCGTCATCATGGCGAGGCGGCGCACGGCGGGATCGGGCGATGGCCCCTTCGGCACCGCCCACGACAGCATCACGCCCTCGTGCTCGAGGCGGACGTCGTAGTGCAGGTGGCTGGCCCGGTGCTTCTGCACCACGAATTGCAGCGTGGGGCGGGCGGCCGTCTTGCGGCGCGCCGGCTTACCGGCGGGCTCCGGCGTGACGTCGAAGCGCCGCTTGCGGTTGTACTCCGCCAGCATGCCGTACCGGCTGAGGTCGGGCGGCGCTGGCGACGGCCGGCGGCGTGACGGGCTCATGGCTTCATTGTACCGGGCGACGTCAAAGCCTTCGCCGCGAAGCGGCGCATGTCGCCGCGCGCGCGCAGCGTGGCGGTATCGATGACGAACCCCGCGCGCCGTACCGCGCCCTCGGTGTCGCGGTTCCAGTGACAGCCGCCCGTCAACCGCATCCAGGCGCGCTCGAAGCGGTCCTGGAACCGCGCTTTCCACGGCTGGGTGGAGCGCACGTGCTCGATCATGCGCAGGGTGCCGTGGGGGCGCAGCACCCGTCGCACCTCGGCGAGGCCGGCGTCGACGTCCGCCACGCTGCAGAAGACGAGCCCGCTCACCACCGTGTCGAAGACGGACGCGCGAAAGGGCAGCGCCTCCGCGCTCGCCTGCACGAGGGCGGCCGACGGCGCGCGCCGTCGGGCGCGCGCGAGCGCGCTCGCCCACGGCTCGATCGCGGTCACCCGCGACCCCGGCGGGTAGAGCGGAAGATTGCGCCCCGTGCCGCAGCCGACCTCCAGCGTGCGGCCGCGCGCTCCGCCCACGAGCCACCGGCGCCAGCGCTGCAGCCCGAAGCGCTCCGCCACCGAGCACCAGGCGTCGTACAGCCACGGGATCTGCTCCACGCCTCGCATGGCGGTATCCTACCGCGGGAGGCGCGCATGGAGATTCCGATCGCGCAGGTCGATGCGTTCACGGACACGCCGTTTCGGGGCAACCCGGCCGGTGTCTGCGTGCTGGAGACGCCGCGGACGGCGCAGTGGATGCAGAGCGTGGCCGCGGAGATGAACGTGGCGGAGACGGCCTTCCTGGAGCCGGGCGCCGACGGCTTCGGCCTGCGCTGGTTCACGCCGCTCGTCGAGATCGATCTCTGCGGCCACGCCACCATCGCCAGCGCCCACGTGCTGTGGGAGACGGGCCGCCTGCCGGAATCGGCGCCGGCGCGCTTTCACACGCGCAGCGGGCTGCTCACCGCGGACCGCCGGGGCGCGTGGATCGAGCTCGACTTTCCCGCCACGCCCGCCGTCGCCACGGAGGCGCCCGCCGCCATGGTGCCGGCGCTCGGCGTGACGCCGAAGTGGATCGGGCGAAGCCGCTTCGACTACCTCGTCGAGGTCGACTCGGAGGAGACCGTGCGACGCATGGCGCCAAACCTGAAAGAGCTGGCGGCAGTGGAGACGCGCGGCGTGATCGTCACCGCGCCCTCAGCATCGCGCGCCTACGACTTCGTGTCGCGCTTCTTCGCGCCGCGCGTCGGGATCGACGAGGACCCCGTCACCGGCTCTTCGCACTGCTGCCTCGGTCCCTATTGGGCCGCGCGGCTCGGCAAGCGGGAGATGACGGCGTATCAGGCCTCCACGCGGGGCGGCGTGGTGCGCGTGCGGATCGACGGCGAGCGCATCGGCCTCGGCGGCCAGGCAGTCACCGTGCTGCGCGGGGTACTCGTGAGTTAGGCCGGCACCGCGCGTTCGCGGGCGATATCGAGGAGCGCCCCGGCGAAGCCGGGGCGCTGCCGAGCGTGGGGGGCTTGGGGGCCCGTCGAGGCCCCCATGTAAATCAAGAAAGTTCAGGCCGAGCCCGCGCCTTAGACGAACGTCCGCCGCCTGGGGGGCCCGGGGGGCCCTTCGAGGCCCCCCGGACTCCAACAGTTAAGCCCTCCCCGTGTGCTTTTACGCCTTCACCACCGGTAGAGCATCCAGTACACGGCCACGCCGCTCACGCTGACGTACAGCCACACGGGCAGCGTCCAGCGCGCGAGACGCGCGTGGCGGACGAAGTCCCCCGCGAGCGCCCGGTACAGCGTGGTGAGCACGAAGGGAACCATCCCCGCCGCCAGCACGACGTGCGTGATCAGCACCGGGAAGTAGACCGCGCGCATCCATCCCTGCCCCGTGAACGGGCGCGAGCCCGCCAGCCAGTGATAGATGACGTAGGAGACGAGAAAGGCCGTGGACACGCTGGCGGCGGCCAGCATGCACGCGCGGTGCGCCGCGATGCGGCGCCGGCGGATGAACACGTACCCGGCGCCGAGCAGCAGCGCGCTGGAGGCGTTGAGGGAGGCGTTGAGCGCGGGCAGCGCCGCCACACCGGTGGCGCCCACCCCGCCCGGCTGGGCGCCGAGGAGCAGCACGGCGACGGCGCCCACGATGACCAGCGAGAGAATGGCGATCACGGGCAGCGCGAGACGGTCGGTCATGGCCGCCATCTTAGCGCGCCGCGCTGACGCCTCCCCCGCCCCACAGCATGGAGGCGATCACGGTCACGACGATCGCGCACAGGACCGTGAGCGGCGCGCCCACCCTCACGAAGTCGATGAAGCGATAACCGCCGGGGCCGTAGATGAGCAGGTTGCCGTGGTGCCCGATGGGCGTGAGGAAGGCCACCACGGAGGCCATCGCCACCGTGACCACGTAGGCCTCGGGCGGCTGCCCGAGGGCGTGCGCGAGCGACGCGGCCACGGGGGCGAACAGCGCCGTGGTGGCGGCATCCGACATGAATTGCGTGAGCACGGCCACCACCGCGAAGAGCGCGAGGAGGACGGCGATCTGACTCCACCCGCTCACCGCGCCCTGCAGCCAGCCCGCGATGAGATCGGCGGCGCCGGTCTTCTTCATGGCAGCCCCGAGCGGGATCGCGCCCGCGATGAAGACGAAGATACGCGCATCGATGGCGCGGTACGCCTGCGCGCCCGTGAGGCAGCCGGCGAGCACCATGGCGACGGCGCCGGCGACGCTCGCGAGCTCGATCGACAGCACGTTGAAGGCGGCGAGCGCGATGGTGGCGAGCATGATGGCGCCCGCCAGCGGCGCCTTGCGGCGCAGCCGGGGCTCGCCGTGGAAGGGCACCATCATGAGGAAGCTCTGGTCGGCGCCCACCCGCGCGAGCGCCTCCTCGTCGCCCTGGAGAACAAGGACGTCGCCGGCGCGCAGCCGCGTCTGTGCGATCTCCTGATCGAGCCAGCCCTGGCGGCGCCAGAGGCTGAGCACGATGGCGCCGTAGCGGCGGCGAAAGTCGATCTCGCTGATGGTGCGGCCGATGAGCTCGGCGTTGGGCGCCACCACCGACTGCACGAACCGGGCCCCCACCTCGTCGTCTTCCTCGGTACCGGCCGCAGCGCCGGGGACATTGCCGTCCGCTGCCTGGTACTGCGCGATCGGATGCAGCTCGATGCCGCGCTCGGCGCGGATGGCCACGATGTCCTCGGGCGTGGTCCGCACGAGGAGGACGTCGCCCGCGCGCAGCGGCTCGTCGCGGCGCGGCCCCCGCAGGCGGCGACCGTCGCGCACGAGGCCCACCACCCTCACGTGCAGGCGAGGGTCGCGCTCCACCTCCTCCACCGTCTTGCCGAGAAAGGACGAGTTGTCGAGAATGGCGAGCTCGGTGAAGTAGTCGTCCAGCCGGAACCGGTTGCCGCCCTCGTCCGCGCCCCGCCGCTCGGGCAGCAGCCACCGCCCCACCGTGAGGACGAACACGGTGCCCACGGCGGACAGCGCAAGCCCGATGGGTGCGATGGAGAAGATGCCGAGGGCCGGGCGGCCCGCCTGCTGCAGCACCGCGCTCGCGATGAGAAAAGCGGGGGCGCCGATGATGGTGATGGCGGTGCCCAGTGAGGCAGCGAAGGACAGCGGCATGAGGAGCTTGGAGGCCGCGATGTTGCGCTCGCGCGCGAGGGTCAGCGTCACCGGCAGCATGACGGCGGTGGTAGTCAGGTGGTGGGTGAACGCGGAGAGGATGGCCACCGACGGCATGATGACGGCAATGGCTCGCGTGTAGCTGGCGCCCGCCAGCTTTCCAATCCACCCGCCGAGGACGTCCGACAGGCCCGTGCGATGCAGCGCGCCGCTCATCACGAAGATGGCCGCCACCACGATGGCGGGCTCGCTGCTGAAGCCCGCCAGGGCTTCCGCCGGCTTCAGGACACCGGTGACGGCCAGCGCCAGCACGATGAGGACGGCCACCACGTCGTTGCGCAGCCGCTCGGTGATGAGCAACGCGAAGGCAGCCACGAGGATAACGAAGAACGCGATCTGCGCCGCTGAGAGCTGAGCGAAGTCCACCCGCCTCAGTATGCCGCAGAAGCCATGCCGGCGGCGGAACCCGCGAGCCCCATCGCGAGGCCCGTCATCGAGGAGCGCCACGGCTTTTGCCGGGGCGCTGCCGAGCGTCAGGGGGGCTTGGGGGGCCCTTCGAGGCCCCCCATTAATCGATCCTGCCGAGCGGTCATAGAACATGGCCGTTTGTAATCCCAAGAACCGATTGCACGTGCGCTAACATCGCGCCGCGATTGACACGCCGCTCCGACCACGCCTAGAATCGGCTGGTCTGCTGACGCTCGACGAATGGATCCAGACCTCGACGCCCTGACCCGACAGTTGACTGCGCTCACTGAGCGCTTTGCGGCGTTGGGCGCGAAGCTCGCCGAGGCCGCCCGCGAATTGCAGGACGCGGGGGCGCCTCCCGCCGACGCGCTCGTGGAGGAATTGGCCACCGCCCGCGGCGAGTTCACGGATCTGCGGACGGACGTCCTCGGCGCCGCCGAGACGCTCGACATCGCCGCCCCCGAGCACCTCGAATCGCTCAAGAGCCTGCAGCCGATCCTCGAGACGCTCGCCGCCGCCGTGCAGGCGCAGGTGCAGCAGGCTGCGCTGGAGCAGGCGAGAGTCGCCGTGCTGGGCGTCCTCGACCGCGTGGCCGCCGTCACGCACAGCGACGACCCGAGCTTCGCGCCGCTCCTGAGCTGCCAGGCCAAGGCGCGCCAGCTGCGCGACGCGGTGGTGGCGCTGACGGACGCGCAGTCGCCGGAAGCGATGAGCCTCACGAACGACATCCGCGCCTTCTCCAATTTCCTCACCATGCTCGAGGGCAACGAGGCGGTCGACGACGACCGCTACGCTTCCCTCGAAGACAGCGTCTCCCGCACGTTCGGACGGCCGCTCGCCGTCGCCGCCGCTCGCGGGCGGCTGATGCTCGCCGACCGTGAGCCCGCAGGGCGATCGGAGCCGGTGGCGGAGCCGGCGCACGACGAGGTCATACCCGAGCGCGAGCTGGAGCCGAGGTGGGAGATCCCCGAGCCCGAGCCGCGACGCGTCGAGACCGTCCCGGAGCCGGAGCCTGTGCCGCAGCCGGAGCCCGAGCCGGCCGTCGCGTACGCGGCGGCGCCCACACTCGAAGAAGAGCCGGAGCGCACGTCGAGCGCGGCCGCCGAGTCATCCGCGCCCGACGAGACGGCGCAGTGGTGGCTGGCGGCGTGGGCGCGATGGTCGGGATGGAAGAACGGTCTGAACTTCGGCGACGCGGTGAAGGAAGAGCTGGCCAAGTATCCGTACCTGCTGTCGGTGCCGATCCAGCAGAGTCCGCAGCACGAGGACGGCCTGCTCGCGTACGGGTATTCGATCGTCATGGAGCACGTGGAGAAGCACAACCCCGGCTGCGTGGGCAACGCGCTCAACAGTCTCAAGGCGGGGCAAACCCGGCCCGTGGGCGAGCAGCTCTACGATTACCTCGTCACCGAGGGGCGGCTGGCGGAGACGTACCCGGAGTTCGTGAAGAACGTCCTGCTGAGCGCGCTGCCGGAGCCCGGGGTATGGTTCCAGGCCCGCATCCTCGAATCCAAAGACGACACGCGCGTGCTCCAGCGGCCCACGCCGCGCATCGGCGACGCCGAGCAGAGCGGCCAGCGCCTCGCCACCGACGGCCAGCGCTTCACGGAGCACCGTTTCACGGCGACCGTGGCGCCGCTCACGACGCGCTTCTTCCTCGCCTCCGCGGATATCAAGGAAGCGCGGGGGGTCGACGTGCGCCTCACGGTCGATGGGGGCGCCTCCAGCAACGGATGGCTGGTGACGATCCCGTCGCCGGGCAAGGCCAACTCCAAGATCGAAGCGCGCCGGTTGACCGAGGGCGGCATGGCGCTGCCCGGGCTCGGCAAGGATTACTCGACGCTGTGGATCGCGGTCTTCAATGACGACCCCGCGCGCGAGAAGAGCTACGAGCTGGGGATCACGCTGAAGAAGGACGCCAAGTCGCCCTTCGGCGCCAAGGCGCGGGCGGCGTCCTGAGCGCCGCCCGCCCGCACGGTCTACTCGTGCGGCGTGGGATTCGGGATGGTGGCGGGTGAAGCAGCGGGTGAGGCGGCGGGCGCGGGATGGCGGGCGAAGGGACTCTTCGTTATCCCGAGCTTCTGCGCGATCTGGTTCGTAGACTCCACCGTGTCCAGCAGCTTGGCGAAGGCGCCCGCGGCCTCTTCCTTCTCGGCGCGCAGGGTCTCGTTCTGTTTCTTGAACTCGTCCGAGACTTTCTGGACGTCGTCGTGGTCTTTCTTCAGCTCGAGGTTTTCCTTCTTCAGCTCACCGGTTTCCTTGCGCAGGTCGCCCACCTCTTTACGGAGCGCCTCGGCGTCCTTACGCAGCCGGTCACTGTCGCGCTCGGCCTGCTCCGACTTGCCGTCACCGGCGAGCAGCCCTGGCAGCAGTCCGAGGAGCTCGCGGCTCTCCGCGATCCAGCGGGTCACGCGCTCGCGGGCCTGCGCTGTCACGGCATCTTCCATGGTCCATCCTCTCTCTTCCCCGCAGCCGGGCGGGGGCCCGTCACGGGATGCGATCAGCCGCCTTCACCACGGCGGCGGCGATGTCGGTGACGTGATGAATCTAGCACCGACATTCGGTTCTTCGCAACGATGATACCGTATCGGCGGAGACGAGCGCGATGACTCCCACGGTCCGCAATATCGGCCCTGCCGGCCGGCGGCGGCGCTACCTGATGGCGGGCGCGCTGCTCGTCGTCGGCGCCGGTATCACGCTCGTCATGGTCGTCGCCGGCATCGCGCGCGGCTATCGCCTCGCGGCCGCCCTGCCCTTCGCGATGGCCGCCCTCGCCTTCTTCCAGGCGCGCGCGCACACGTGAGTACGCCTGGCGGCGCGCGGTCGGCGCGAAACGGACGCGGGGGACGAGCCCATCACGGATCCCTGGCTCGTCAGCCAGCTGCGACAGCGCGCGCGCGAGGTTTATATACAGGCCGTGCTGGTGGCGGCCGCGCTCACCGCCCTCGCCCTCCTGCTGCCCGGACGCGCCGGCGCCTGACGCGCGCGCCTGATGCCCGCGATTTCGAGGTGCGTGACGCGACCGGCACGACGCCGGCGGCGAGCCGCTCCACCGCAATCGATCGCGAGGGGCGGACGTCGGCGCCGAGCGTCTTGCGCATGTGCTCGAGCGCGCGCCGGTTGTCCTTCACCTCGATGGACGCCACGCAGTCGGCGGGACGCTCAGGTAACGCAGCAGCGTATGCAGCGTGGTGGCGAAGAAGGCGGAGTGCTTCGGCTTGAGGACGAAGTAGTCGTCCTCGTCCGGCGCCAGCCGCTCCGCAAGCGGCCGCCGCGCGTCCCCCTCCTGCAGGCAACGCTCGAGGATCCAGCGAAAGTCCGACTTCCACCGGCCGAAGTTGTCGTTGGCGTAGATGACGGGGATGCCGGCGGCCTTGGCGCGGCGCTTGAGGGGCGGCGAGACGGTCGGCCATGGGCAGCGCGTGGCGCAGGAGCCGGTCACCGCCGGGGAAATCCAGATCGTTGATCACGTCGATGATGACGAGCGCCACCGGCGCTTCGTCGGGGACATTGCCGTGCAGATCTGGATTCTTGGCGGGCATCGTCGCGGTCGGTCCTGCTCGATTGTACCCATCGAACGCACCCGCAGCCGCCGGGAACGCGGCTATACTGTACCGATCGATTCGACAGTCGAAAGGAGCCTTCTCATGCCCGTGAAGCTGTTCGTCGGCGGTCTCTCCTTCACCACCTCGACCGACGGGTTGAGGGCGGCGTTCGCGCGCTACGGCGTCGTCGAATCCGCCGCCGTCATGACTGACCGGGAGACCGGACGCTCGCGGGGTTTCGGCTTCGTGGAGATGGCGACCACCGAAGAAGCCGAGAAGGCGATGAGCAACCTCAACGGCGCCAGCGTCGACGGCCGCATGATCCGTGTCGACAAGGCGACGCCGCGCGGCGCGGGCGCGCCCGGCGGCGGGCC
>CAYQQT010000011.1:0-18068 GCA_964419375.1 uncultured bacterium | reverse complement strand
TGGCGGCGGCGGGCGTGATCGGTGCTGCCAGACGCGGCGGCATCGGGGGCGCCATGGGCCGCGGCGGCCCTACCGTCACGCGCGGAGGCGCAAAGGGCCCGGACGGCTGCCGCGATGGACGCAATGGTCCCGAGGGCTGCGCCGGACGCTCGATGGGCCGGAAGGGAACGATCTTCGGCTCGGGCTTGCGCGGGGGCGCGCCCGTCACCGGCGGCGCCGGTGCGGCGGCGGCAGGCTTGAGCGGATCCATCGGCATCGGCGGCGGCGCGGGCTCGGGCGCGATCTCGGCCGCCGGCTTGACGATGACGGGCGGCTCGGGCGCGATCTCCGCCGCAGGCGCGGGCTTCGGCTTGAGGATGGTGGCGGCCGGCTTCAGCTCCACCGGCGAGACTTCCGCCTCCTCGGCCTTTCCCTTCTTGGCGCGCAAGGCAGGCTTCTTCGGAGCCTCGCCGTCCGCGGCCACCTTCGGCTTGGCAACGCGCTTGGACTTCACCGGCTCTTCGGGCAGCTCGCGTCCCTTGCCCAGCTTGGCGCGCAGCGCGTTGGCGAGCGTCGCCTCCAGAGGGGTCATGGCACGCACGCCCTTGTGGCCCATCTCTTCCGCAGCGACCATCAGATCCTTGCTGGTCACCCCCAGTTCCTTCGCGAGCTCGATGACTTTTACTTTCGCTGCTGCCAAAGCCCCCTCACCTCCTCAGCCAGGCCGGGCCCGGCTTCACATTGTTTGCGGAACGCATGGCTCAGCCGCCCGCCGCGCAGCGCCCGCTCCAGGCACGCGCTGTCGGCACACACGTACGCGCCGCGCCCCGCGCCGCCTCCACCGTCGACGACGACGGTGCCGCCGTCGGCACGCACGAGGCGGACCATCTCCCGCTTCGGCTTGCGTCCACGGCATCCCAAGCACGTGCGTGTGGGCTCATTCGTCATGCCGTCTCGGGCGGCGTCTCCGCCCGTGCCGCGGTCTCCGTCGTGCTCGGGGCCGCCGGCGTCGGCGGCGGCACGGGGTGATCGGCGACCCACTGCTCGGCGGCCGCGTACAGCGTCTCCGCCGCCTCGCCGATGCCCTCGACCGTCTCCAGCTTCTCACGGCCCGCGGCCACGATGGCGCGCGGGGAGTCGAGCCCGGCCGCCTCGAGCGTCTCGATCTGCTCGGGCGTGATGCCCGGCAGGCTGCGCAGCGCGGTGGCGGGATCGTCCTGGGGCCCGTTGCGCTCGGTCTCGACCTCCGTCTCGCTCTTGATGTCGACGCGCATCCCGGTCAGCTTGGCGGCCAGGCGGGCGTTCTGGCCTTTCTTGCCGATGGCCAGCGAGAGCTGGTTGTCGGGCACGATCACCAGCGCCGAAGGCTGGGGCGCATCCATGTCCTCGAGCGCCGCCTCGTCGATCGTCACCGACGACACCTTGGCGGGCGACAGCGCGCGCGCCACGAAGGTGGCGGGATCGTGCGACCACTCGATGATGTCGATCTTCTCGCCGCGCAGCTCACGGCTGATGACCTGGATGCGGGTGCCGCGCAGGCCCACGCAGGCGCCGATGGGATCGACGTCGCGCTTGGTCGACGCCACCGCCACCTTGGCGCGCTCGCCCGCCTCCCGCGCGGTGGCCTTCACCACGACGATGCCTTCCTGGATCTCGGGGATCTCCGTCTCGAAGAGGCGGGCGAGGTAGCCGGGGTGCGTGCGTGAGAGCGAGATCTGCGGCCCCTTGGCGGTGCGGCGCACCTCCAGCACGAAGGCGCGGATGCGGTCGCCCGGGTTGTAGCGCTCGCCGGGGATCTGCTCGCGCTCGGGCAGGATCGCCTCCGCCTTGCCGATCTCGAGGATGACGTTGCGCTTCTCGATGCGGTGCACGACGCCGCGCAGGATCTGGCCTTCCTTGCCGATGAACTCGGAGTAAATGCCTTCCCGCTCCGCGTCACGCACCTTCTGGAGGATGACCTGCTTGGCCGTCTGCGCCGCGATGCGCCCGAAGTCCTGGGGCGGCAGGTCCTGGTCCAGCTCCAGCTCGTCGTCCAGCTCCGCCTCGGTGTTCAGCTGCTTGGCCTCCTCGAGGCTGATCTCGACCTTGGGATCCGTGACCTCGCCCACGACCTTCATGCGGCGGTGCGCGCTGAGCTGGCCCGTCTTGCGATGGATCTGGATGCGCACGTTGTCGGCGGGGCCGAGGCTCTTGCGGGAGGCCGACAGCAGGGCGGACTCCAGCGCCTCGAAGAGGATCTCCTTGTCGATCCCCTTCTCGCGGCCCAGCTGCTCGATGATCATGATCAGCTCGCGGTTCATATCTCCGCCGCCCGTCGCGGCCATGGCACGTCCGGCTCGAGCCGGACCTTGGTGACTCTCGCGCGATCCAAGTTGACCCGTTGCCCGTCCTGCTCCAGCGACAATTGCCCCTCGTCCACGTTGACGAGCCGTCCCCGAAACTCTTCGCCACCCGCCAGCCACGCCGCCACCGGCTTGCCGATGGCCCACTTCAGCTCGCGGTCCTTCCGGAGCTGGCGATCGAGTCCCGGAGAGGACACCTCCAGATCGTACGCATCCTCGATCAGCCCCGAGGCGTCAATGAGATCGCCCAGCTCGCGACTCACGCGCTGGCAGTCCTCGATCTTCACGCCGCCGGGCTTGTCCACGAATAGACGAAGGACGCCGCGCGGCCGGTGGCCGCGCCACTCGAGGTCGACGAGCGTCAGCCCATGATCCAGGAGCACGGGCTGCACGACCTCCTCGATCTGGACGTTCCTCTCGTCTTCTTGCATGGCCGGTCGTCGAAATTAAAAAAGTGGGCGAGGCCCACTTTTTCGGGACTTTAGCACGTGGATGATGCGGAGGCAAGTCAGAGGACGGCCGGGGGTCTCAGCGCCTCGCTGGCGCGGATGGCGGCTAGAACATCGTCCTTGGGTACCCGACTCTCCTTTCGGGTTTTCCGTTCTTTCAATTCGATCACGCCGTCCTTGGCGAGCGCGTTACCCACCGTCACGCGCAGCGGCATGCCGAGGAGGTCGGCGTCCTTGAACTTCACGCCCGGCCGCTCGTCGCGGTCGTCCAGCAGCGCGTCGAGCCCGGCCTCCCGGCAGCCGTCGTAGACGGCCTGCGCGGCCGCCATCTGCGCGGCGTCGCGCACGCTCACGACGACGATGTGCACCTGGAAGGGCGCGATGGAGGCGGGCCACACGATGCCGTCGGCGTCGGCGAGCTGCTCGATGACGCCGGCGGCGATGCGCGCGGGGCCGATGCCGTAGCTGCCCATCACGACGGGCTGCTCCTTGCCCGCCTCGTCGAGGTACATGGCGCCCAGCGGCACCGAGTACTTCGTCCCCAGCTTGAAGATGTTGCCGATCTCGATGACCCGCTCCACCCGCAGCGGCTTGCCGCACTCGGCGCACGCTTCGCCCGCGGCCACCGTGTGCAGGTCGGCGAAGCGCGCCTCGAAATCGCGCCCGGGCACCACGTTGCGCAGGTGCACACCCTCGCGGTTGGCGCCCACCACGTAGCGGCCGTCCTTGAGGTGCTCGTCGGCGATGACGGTCACCCGCGCGCCCACCGGCCCCACCGATCCCACGGGGGCGCCGAGGTGGCGCTGCACTTCCTCCGCGTGGGCGGCGCGGAACTCCTCGCCGAGGGCGCGCGCGAGCTTGCGCTCGTGCAGGGCGTGGTCGCCGCGCACGAGGGCGAGCACCGGCCCCGCGTTCGCCGCTATGTACAGGAGTGACTTGATGGTCAGCCGCGGCTCGATCTTCAGCAGCGCGCACACCTCCGCGATCGTGCGCGCGTTGGGCGTGGCCACTTCCTCACGCTCGCCGGCGGGGAAGGCAGGCGACGCCGGCACGCCTTTCGCGATCTCCACGTTGGCCGCGTAGCCGCAGCCGTCGCAGATCGCGATCTCGTCCTCCCCTGCCGCGCTCGGGGCCATGAACTCGTGAGAGCCGAGACCGCCCATCATGCCGGTGTCGGATTGCACGACGTAATAAGTGAGGCCGCAGCGGTCGAAGATGCGCCGGTAGGCGCGCTCGTGCGCCGCGTAGGAGACGTCGAGCGCGGCCACGTCGGGATCGAGCGTGTACGAGTCCTTCATCAGGAACTCACGCGCGCGCAGCACGCCGGAGCGCGGCCGCGCCTCGTCCCGCTCCTTCGTCTGGATCTGGTACCAGATCTGCGGGAGGTCGCGGTAGGAGCGGATCTCGCGGGCGGCGAGCCAGGCCACCACCTCTTCATGCGTCATGCCCAGACACATGTCGCGGTCGTTGCGGTCGCGCAGCCGGAACATCTCCGCGATGCCCTCCCAGCGGCCGGACTGCTTCCAGATCTCGCCGGGATGCAGGACGGGCATGGTGATCTCCTGCCCGCCGATGGCGTTCATCTCCTCGCGGATGATGGCGCTGATCTTGTCGATCACGCGGTGGCCCAGCGGCAGGTACACGTAGATGCCCGCCGCGAGCTGCCGCACCATGCCCGCGCGGAGCATGAGGCGATGGCTGAGCGCCTCGGCGTCGGCAGGGACCTCCCGCAGGGTGGGCACGAGCGACTTCGACAGACGCATGCGCTACTTCGCGTCCTTCGTCTTGTTGGCGCCCTTCACCCCGGGCTCGTAGCGCAGGCGCTCGACGGGCTTGCCGCCGAGGATGTGCGACTGCACGATCTCGTCGAGATCGCCGGCCTGCACGCCCGCGTACCAGACGTTGTCGGGGTAGACCACGATCATGGGGCCGTGGCCGCACTGCGAGAAGCAGCCGGCCTTGTTGACGCGGACGTCGGAATGCTTACCCGCCTTCACCACTTCACCGCGCAGGTGCTTCACCATCTTCTCGACGTCGCCCTTGGCGGGGCAGTCGTCGCCGCTCGTGCACACGAAGACGTGGGTCTCGTACTGCCCCATCTATTGCGCGGCCGCCAGCGCCGCCGTCCTCTCCTTGCGCTCCGCGATGAACTTGTCCACTTCCTCGCGCATCGCGGTCACGATCTCGGACTCCGGGACCTTTCGGATGACCTCGCCCCCCTTGAAGATGAGGCCGATGCCTTTACCGCCGGCGACGCCGATGTCGGCCGCGCGCGCCTCGCCCGGACCGTTGACCTCGCAGTTGTGCAGCACCGCACCCGGCACCGCGAAGGAATGGTCCCCGTCCACCTCGATGTTGTGGACGTGGCCCTCGTACGGCACCCGACGGACGGCACGTACACCGACGTAGAGCGTGCCGTCGGCGAGCCAGACCTGGCCCGGCGCCGCCACCCGCGACGCCGTGGCATCGAACTCCGCCGGCGTGCTGGATCCAAGGATCCCAGCCAGCGACGCGAGCGCGGGCTTCGACGTGACGGCGACGACCCAGTGGCGGTGCCGATCCCGCTGGTCACGGTGGTGGAGAGACGCCGGCACACCCAGACGCAGCAGGAGCAGGTGGACCTGCGCGGCGAGGCTTCGAGAGGACGACGAATACGTCGCCCGCCAGTAGCCGCGCACCCGCCCGAAATAGCCATCGCCCTCCCAGAGAGCGCGCACGAGCGCGCGCTGCTTGGCATGGGGCAGTCGCGTCATCCACGCGGGCAGGCGCTTATTCGGGACGCCGCGGCCGAAGCAGTCGTCGAGCAGCCGCCCGAACGCCAGCCCATGCGTCAACACCTCGGCGGTATGACGGCGGCGCCGGACGGACGACGTGACGCCCAGACCGTGAAGGATCGCCTGCAGCCGCGCCACGTAGCCCTCTTCGCGCTCGTGGAAGTAAAAGCACTGCTGATACGGTTTGCCACCCTTGCCGCAGAGGTTGCCCTCGGCGAGGTAGTACCCGGCGAGGGTGAGGAAGTCATCGTCGACCGGAATGTCGCCGAAGCCTTCCGCCTCGATGGTGGCCCGGTCCTCCTTGTCCTGCGACACCGGGTGCGCGAGCACCCAGCCCGGGGCGAGGTTCTCGGCGCGCACCCATTCCGGCACGGCGCCGCCCGCGAGCGCGCTGGCAATGTGCGACCAGCGCTCCCGGCCGGCCTTCACGCGCCCTGGACGATGAAACGCCAGAAGGGGGTGATTGGGTGTCACGCGGATCGGCGTAAACCCGGTGGGCTGGATCTCGACCACCTCGCCGCGATAGGCGTGGGTGGTCGTCCACAAGACCTTGCCGTATGAGCCCTCGTGCGTGAGGACCTCGTCACCTTCGCCGATCGCCTCGATGGGCTTCACACCATCGGGAGTCAGCACAGGCTCACCCTCCGGTACGCACCCCATCACGGCGATGTGGATCTCCTCGTTGAGCGTCTTGAACTCGTCCTCCACCTGCTTGGCGAGGGTGATGAGATCGACGTCCGCGCGCCCGCACGAGGGACACGACACGAAGGTGAGGCCGCCCTTGCGCAGGCCGAGCGCTTTCAGGATGTCGATGCCCACCCGCACTTCCTCGGTGGGATCGGCCGAGAGCGACACGCGGATGGTGTCGCCGATGCCCTGCGAGAGGAGGGCGCCGAGGCCGATGGCGGACTTGATGGTGCCCACGCCGGGCGTGCCCGCCTCCGTGACGCCGAGGTGGAACGGATAGTCCACCTTGTCCGCGAGCATGCGGTACGCCTCGATCATCATGGAGGGGTCGGAGGCCTTCAGGGAGACCTTCATCTCCGGATAGTTGCAATCTTCCAGGATCCGGATGTGGCGCAGCGCGGATTCCACCATGCCCGCCGCAGTGGGGCCGTTGTACTTCGCGAGCAGATCCTTCTCGAGGGAGCCCGCGTTGACCCCGATGCGGATGGGGATCTTCTTGTCCTTGGCGAGGTTCACGACCTCCATCACGAACTGCTTGCCCCCGATGTTGCCCGGGTTCAGCCGCAGGCCGTCCACGCCCTGCTCGAGGGCGATGAGCGCCAGCTTGTAGTTGAAGTGGATGTCGGCGACGAGCGGGATACGGATCTGGCGCTTGATCTCGCCGAGCTTCTCCGCCGCCTCGCGCACGGGCACCGCGCAGCGGACCACGTCGCAGCCCGCCGTCTCCAGCGCCCAGATCTCGAGCAGCGTCGCCTGCACGTCGCGCGTGTCCGTCTTCGTCATGGACTGCACGGTGAGGGGGGCGTCGCCGCCCACCTTCACCTTGCCGACCTGGATCTGCCGTGTCTTTCGCCGAGGAATCATGTCGCTCCTATTGCTTGAAGAACTTGAAGGCGTCGATACGCACGAGGTCATTGTAGAGCGCGTAGACCATCAGCATCATCAACAATACAAAGCCGAGCTGCTGGGCCGCCTCGCGCTTCTTGAGCGACAGCGGGCGCCCCAGGATGCCCTCGATCACGAAGAAGAAGAGATGGCCGCCGTCCAGCATGGGCACCGGCAGCAGGTTGAGCACCGCGAGGTTGATGCTGATGATCGCCGTGAACATGGCGAGCGGCCCCAGGCCTTCCTTCGCCTGCTGCCCCGCCATGGACGCGATCTGGATGGGGCCCCCGATGTTCGAGCGGTCGATGGTGCCCACCAGCAGCTTCCACAGGCCCTTGACGGTGACGACCGTCATGTCCTTCGTCCACTGAGCACCGTTCCAGACCGCCATCACCGGGTTGTCGGCGAGGTAGGTGTCCGTCCGGCTCGCGATCCCGGCCTGGATGCGGCCCACCTCGATCGTTTCGCCGTTGGGCCCCTTGTCCTTCTCCGCGTTGGGCGTCACCGTGAGCGTGAGCGGCTTGCCGTCACGCTCCACCGCCAGCGTGAGCGGCTGCCGGGGGCGCGTGCGGATCGCCTGCACGAGCTCCTCGGCGGTGTACACGCGCTGGCCCGCCACCGACGTGACCACGTCGCCCGGCTTGAGGCCGGCCTGTGCGGAAGGCGAGCCCGGCCCCACCGAGGTGATGTGCGGGATGGACCGCGGCCCCGCGCCGATGTCCCACACCGTGCGCGACTCCTTCATCAGCGGGTCCTCGATGGTCCGCTTCTGCGGCGTGAGCGTGACGGTGCGGGGGTTACCGTCGCGTGTGACCCGCAGCTCCAGCGGCTTGCCGTCCGACGCCGTCACCGCCTTTTCCAGGTCCTCCCAGTGGGCCACCGGAGCGCCGTTGACGGCGGTGACGATGTCGCCCGATTTCAGGCCGGCGGCGACGGCGGGCCCGCCGTCGCTCACGCGTCCCGCCACCGGCGGCCACACGGGCCGGCCCACCGTCATGAGCACGCCCGCCGCGATGACGACGGCGAGCACCAGGTTCATGCCCGGGCCCGCGAAGACGATGAGGAAACGCGCCCACAGCGGCTTGAGCGCGAAGGCCTTCTTCGGGTCGTAGTCCGGCGTGCCGCCCCCTTCGAGCGGGCTCTCCTCCCCCATCATCTTGACGTAACCGCCCATGGGGATGGCCGACAGGCAGTACTCCGTCTCCTTGCCACGCCAGCGGAGGAGCACGGGTCCGAAGCCGATGGAGAAGCGCTCCACACCCACGCCCGTGAGCCGGGCCACGAAGAAGTGGCCGAGCTCGTGGATGAGGATGAGGATGCCGATGACGACGACGAACGACACGATGGTGGTGATCACGACGATGTACCTCCGGAGCGAGCGTCGACCCATTGCCGCACGAGGCGGCGCGCCTCGGCGTCAACGTC
The DNA here is from genome assembly GCA_964419375.1 of uncultured bacterium. Classification (GTDB taxonomy): domain Bacteria; phylum Methylomirabilota; class Methylomirabilia; order Rokubacteriales; family CSP1-6; genus JBBDXO01. The sequence continues at coordinate 9,527 of CAYQQT010000011.1, read as the reverse complement.
GACGCACTCCTCTATGGACGCCAGGGCGCGCGGCGCACACGCCGTCAGCGCGCGGTCGATGAGCTGGGTGATCTCGGGAAAGGTGATGCGGCGGTCCAGGAAGGCGGCCACGGCGATCTCGTTGGCGGCGTTCAGGAACACGGGGGCCACACCGCCCTGCTCGAGCGCGGCCCGCGCGAGCGTGAGCGCGGGGAAGCGATCGGGATCGGGCGCGAAGAAGCTGAGGTCGCCCGCGCGCGTGAGGTCCAGGCGCGCCGCCGGCGTGGGCAACCGCTCCGGATACGTGAGCGCGTACAGGATGGGGATGCCCATGTCGGGCACGCCCAGTTGCGCGAGCACGGAGCCGTCGATGTACTCCACCATCGAGTGCACGATCGACTGCGGGTGCACGATCACCTGCACCTGGTCGGGGGCGACGTCGAAGAGCCAGCGCGCCTCGATGACCTCGAGGCCCTTGTTCATGAGGGTGGCGGAGTCGATGGTGATCTTGGCGCCCATCTTCCACGTGGGATGCCGCAGCGCGTCCTCGACCGTAATGGCGGCGAACTTCTCCTTCGGGAGCTCGCGGAACGGCCCCCCGGAGGCCGTGAGCAGGATGCGATGGACCTCGCCGCGATTGTGACCCACCAGGCACTGGAAGACGGCGCTGTGCTCGGAGTCCACCGGGAGCAGCGCAACGCCGCGCGCGCGGGCGGCCGCCGTCATGAGGCTGCCCGCCATCACGAGCGTCTCCTTGTTGGCCAGCGCCAGCGTGCGCCCCGCCTGGATGGCTGCCATCGTGGGCAGCAGGCCCACGCCACCCACGAGGGCGGAGACGACGACATCGGCGTCGACGTCGCGCGCGAGCGTCACGAAGCCCTCCGTGCCCACGAGCAGCTCCGGGCGCGGCGAGGGCAGCAGGCGCGCGAGACGGTCGAGGGCGTCGGGATCGAGCAGGGCCACCGCCTGCGGCGAGTACTTGCGGCAGAGATCGGCGAGCTTCTCGACGTTGGAGCCACGCGCGGCCATGCCCGCCACGCTGAACTCCTCAGGAAAGCTCGAGACGAGGTCGAGCGTGCGCAGGCCTACCGACCCCGTGGCGCCCAGCAGCGTCAGTCGCTTCATCGCAGGCACCCCATCACCGCTATGTAGCCGTAGAACATCGGGATGTTGAAGAGGAGGCTGTCGATACGATCGAGGACGCCACCGTGGCCGGGGATGATCTGGCTCGTGTCCTTGGTGCCCACGCTGCGCTTGATCGCCGATTCCGCCAGGTCCCCGATCTGCCCCACCACGCCGATGAGCCCTCCCGCCGCAAGCGCGAACGCGTGGCCGCATCCGGGAAGCAGCCAGCGCTCGAGCAGCACCGCCGCGAGGACGGAGGCCACGATCTGCGCCGCCGAGCCTTCCAGTGTCTTGCCGGGGCTCAGCGTCGGCGCCAGCCGCCGCCGGCCGATGAGGGATCCCACCACGTACGCCGCCGTCTCCCCGGCCCACGTCACGCCCATCAGGAAGAGGACGAGCCACGGGCCCTGCGGCAGGCCATGGAGGAGGATGGTGAAGCCGAGCAGCCAGCCCACATAGGTGATACCGAGGAGCGTGTTGGCGGGAGCCTCGGTGCTCGGCGGAGCGCCGCTCCACACGGGGGCGCTCACCACGAGCCCGATGGCGAGGGCGATGGCCAGCGTCGGGTAGGCCGGCACCGCGCCCGGCGTGGCGGACGCGGACGCGAACGCGCCCGTCACCGCCGCCGCCAGTGCCACGCCGAGCCACTTGTAGACGGGACGCCGCGCCTGCTCGAACATGCGCGCGAGCTCCCACACGGCGGCCCCGCTCGTGGCCACCACGAGCAGGTGGAAGACCCACACGGGCGCGGCCACCACCACCCACGCGAAGAGGGGCACCAGCACCACCGTGCTCGCCACGCGCCTCAGCATCGCCGCTCCCGCCGGGGCCGGGGCCGCGGCCACGGTCACCACGTCACACCCCACCGAATCGGCGCGTACGGCCCTGGAACTCGACAATGGCGCGGTACAGGTCGAGGGCGCCGAAGTCGGGCCACAGCGTGGGCGTGATGAACAGCTCGGTGTACGCGATCTGCCAGAGCAGGAAGTTGGAGATCCGCATCTCGCCGCTCGTCCGGATGAGGAGGTCGGGGTCGGGGATGCCGTCGGTGTACAGCGACCGGCTGATGTGCGCTTCCGAGATGTCCTCGGGCTTCAGCTCGCCCGCCTGCACCTTCGACGCGAGCGCGCGGAACGCGTCCAGCAGCTCGTCGCGGCCGCTGTAGTTGAAGGCCATGAGCACGGTCATGCCCGTGTTGCTCCGCGTCTCGCGCACGACGTGATCGAGTCCCCGGCGCACGGGCGTGGGGACGCCGGTGGGACGGCCGATCACGCGCAGGCGCACGTTGCGCTCCATCAGCTCCGGCAGCTCGCGGTAGATCGATTCCTCCAGCAGCCGCATCAGCATCGTGACCTCGTCCTCGGGCCGGTTCCAGTTCTCCGTCGAGAACGCGTAGAGCGTGAGATAGCGCAGCCCGAGGCGGTCGCCGGCGCGGACGATGGCGCGCGCCGACTTCACGCCTTCGCGGTGCCCCGCGATGCGGGGGAAGCCGCGCTGGGTGGCCCAGCGGCCGTTGCCGTCCATGATGACGGCGACGTGGGCGGGCACGCCGTGCGCGGACACGAGCTCGACGAGCTCGGGCTCGCTGAGCGTGCCCAGCATCGCCGCCTCCGGCATCTTCCGCTTCAGCGCCATGGGTCGCGGTCCGCCGCGGCTAGAACGACAGGATCTCCTGCTCCTTCTTCTTCACGGTCTCGTCGATCCTGGCGATGAAGCGGTCGGTCGTCTTCTGGATCTGGTCGTGGCCCCGGCGCTCCTCGTCCTCGGAGACTTTCTTGTCCTTGGCGAGCACCTTGAGCTTGTCGTTCGCCTCGCGGCGGATGTTCCGCACCGCCACCCGCGCCTCCTCCGCCATCTTGCCGATGGTCTTCACGAGCTGCTTGCGGCGCTCCTCGGTGGGCGTGGGCATCGTGAGCCGGATGAGCTTGCCGTCGTTGGCGGGCGTGACGCCGAGGTCGGCCTTCGTGATGGCCTTCTCGATCTCCTTGAGCTGCCCGGCTTCCCAGGGCTGGATGACGAGCGTGCGGGCATCGGGCGTGGACAGCGACGCCATCTGGCTGATGGGCGTGGGGGTGCCGTAATAGTCGACGCGCACGGTATCGAGGATGGCCGTGGACGCCCGCCCCGTACGCACGGAGGCGAACTCGCGCGCGAGGGCTTCGAGTCCGGTGTTCATGTGGGTGTCGAGATCTTTCAGCACAGCCTGCATGCCAGCCTCCTTACGCCGTCGCCGAGACGATGGAGCCCACCGGCTCGCCGAGGACGATGCGCTTGATGTTGCCGGAGCGCGTGAGGTCGAACACGATGATGGGCAGCCCGTTGTCCATGCAGAGCGAGATGGCGGTGGTGTCCATGACCTCCAGGCGCCGGCTCAACACGTCGAGGTACGTCACGCGGGGCAGCCGCTCCGCGGCGGGATCGCGCGCGGGATCCGCGGAGTAGATCCCGTCCACCTTGGTCGCCTTCATGATGGCGTCGGCCCCGATCTCCACCGCCCGCAGCGCGCCCGCGGTGTCGGTGGTGAAGAATGGGTTGCCGGTGCCCGCGGCGAAGATCACCACGCGGCCCTTCTCGAGATGGCGGATGGCGCGGCGGCGGATGTAGGGCTCCGCCACCGCGCGCATCTCCACCGCCGAGAGCACGCGCGTCTGCATTCCCGCCTTCTCCAGCGCGTCCTGCAGGGCGAGGGAGTTGATGATGGTGGCGAGCATGCCCATGTAGTCGGCGGTGGCGCGGTCCATGCCGCGCGCGCTCGCCGCCACGCCGCGGAAGATGTTGCCGCCGCCGATGACGACGGCCACCTGCACGCCCAGCGCGAGCACCTCGCGGATCTCCGCCGCGATCCGTTCCAGCACGGGCGGATCGACGCCGTAGCCCTGGCCCCCGGCGAGGGCTTCTCCGGAGATCTTCAGGACGATACGGCGGTAGACCGGACGCTCGGGACCGGCGTCCGCCGTCACGATTACCCGGCCTCGCCGACCTGGAAGCGCGCGAACCGTTTGACGACCACCCGCTCCTGGGTCTTCGAGTTCACGGCGTCGACGATGTCCTTGACCTTGCTCTTGCCGGTGGAGTCCTTGACGAAGGGCTGCTCGAGCAGGCACTGCTCGGTGTAGAACTTCTCGAGCTTGCCCTCGATGATCTTGTCGATCACCTGGGGCGGCTTCTTCTGGTCCACCATCTGCTCGCGGTAGATCTCCCGCTCCTTCTCGACCACCGCCGCCGGCACCTGCTCGCGGGAGATGTAGGCGGGGTTCGAGGCCGCCACGTGCATGGCGAGGTCGCGCACGAGCTCCTGGAACGCCTCCGTCTTGGCCACGAAGTCCGTCTCGCAGTTGATCTCGATGAGCACGCCCAGCTTGGCGCCCGCGTGGATGTAGCTGCCCACCACGCCTTCCTTGGCGTCGCGGCCCACCCGCTTCTGCGCGTCCGCGAGCCCCTTCTTGCGCAGGTACTCGACGGCCGCCTGGAGATCGCCCTCGGTGGCCGTGAGCGCGGCCTTGCAGTCCATGACGCCCGCTCCGGTACGGTCCCGGAGGTCCTTCACCGTCTGTGCGTCCGCCGCCACGACTAGGCTTCCGCCTGGGCGGCCGCCATCTCCGCCTCCCCGGCGCCGTCCGCGGTCTGCTCCGCCGCCTCGTCCTTGCTCAGCGTGCCGCGGCCCTCGTTGATGGCGTCCGCGATGCGGGAGGTGATGAGCCGGACGGCCCGGATGGCGTCGTCGTTGCCGGGGATGGCGTAGTCGATGCCGGTCGGATCGCAGTTCGTGTCGACGATGGACACGATGGGAATGCCGAGGCGCTGCGCCTCCGCCACCGCGATCTTCTCCTTGCGCGGGTCGATGATGAAGACCGCCGCCGGCAGCGAGTCCATCGCCTTGATGCCGATGAGCGCCTTCTCCAGCTTCGCGCGCTCCCGGTCCAGCTCGAGGGCTTCCTTCTTCGACAGCCGCTCGTACTCGCCCGTCTCCTTCATCTCCTCGAGCTTCTTCAGCCGCGTGATGGACTTGCGGATGGTGGAGAAGTTGGTGAGGGTGCCGCCCAGCCAGCGCTGGTTGACGTAGTACATGCTGCACCGGTTGGCTTCCTCGAACACCGTCTCCTGCGCCTGCTTCTTGGTGCCGATGAACAGCACGTTGCCGCCGCCGGCGGCGAGGTCACGCACGAAGGCGTACGCCTCGCGGAACTTCTTCAGGGTTTTCTGCAGATCGATGATGTAGATGCCGTTGCGCTCGCCGAAGATGTACTTCTGCATCTTGGGGTTCCAGCGCTTCGTCTGATGCCCGAAATGAACGCCTGCTTCGAGAAGCTCTTTCATCGTCAATGCCGCCATGCATCCTCCTTCGGTTGGCCTCCGCCGCGCGGCATCCCTTCGAGGGACGACCGATGGTGCGCGGCGTGTGGATTGGAGTTCTTACGTCGTGTACTTGCCGTTGATCCGCACATACTCCTCGGAGAGGTCGCACGTCCAGACGCGCTCTTCGCTGCGCCCGAGCCCGAGGTCGATGAGGACCTCGTACTCCGCACCCCCCATGATCTCTCGAACGCGGTCCAGACGCACGCCTTCCCTCAGCATGCCGCGCTCGACCACTTTTTCGTCGTTGAAGGCGATGGCCACCTTCTCCTGCTCCACCCGCGCCGCCGACTTGCCGAGCGCCATCATGATCCGCCCCCAGTTGGGGTCCCGGCCGTTGATGGCGGTCTTCACGAGGGGCGAGTTGGCCACGCTGCGCGCGGCGGTGAGGGCGTCGCGCCGGCTCGCGGCCCCCCGCACGGTGATCGCCACCAGCTTGGTGGCGCCCTCGCCGTCGGCCACCAGCATGCGAGCCAGCGTGCCCATGAGCGCGTCGAGCGCGGCTGAGAACTGGCGCAGCCCCCGGCCGCCCGCCTCCAGCGGCAGATTCTCGGCGAGGCCGTTGGCGAGCACGGCCACGGTGTCGCTGGTGGACTGGTCGGAGTCGACCGTGATCCGGTTGAAGGAGCGATCCACCGAGCGCCGCACCACGCCGCCGAGCGCGCCGCGCGCCACCACCGCGTCGGTGGCGATGAAGCAGAACATCGTCGCCATGTGGGGCTCGATCATGCCCACCCCCTTGGCGATGCCGCCCATCGTCACCGGGCGTCCGTTGACGTCCACGCGCAGCGCGGCTTCCTTGATGCGCGTGTCGGTGGTCATGATCGCCTCCGCCGCCGCGCGGCCGCCCTGCGGCGACAGCGACTTCACGAGCTTGGGCAGCGCGGCGCGGATCTTGTCCATCGGCAGCGGCACGCCGATGACGCCGGTGGCCGCGATGAGGACGTGCGTGGCGGGAATGCGGAGCAGGTCGCCGACCTGCTTGGTCATCTCGCGCGCATCCTTGATACCGCGCTCGCCCGTGCAGACGTTCGAGCAGCCGCTGGAGGCGAGGATGGCCTGCGCGGCGCCGCCGCGCGCGTGCTCCAGGGAGACGAGGACGGGCGCGCCCTTGACCTGGTTGGACGTGAAGACGGCCGCCATGCGCGCGGGCGTGGACGAGTAGACGAGGGCGATGTCCTTCTTGCCGCTCGGCTTGATGCCGGCCGCGATGCCACCCGCGAGGATGCCGGGGACGGCGGTGATGCCGCCCTCGAGCCACTCCACCTCAGCCATCGCGGGCGCGCGCGGGCTCAGGGGTACATCGGCGGGGCTTCGAGACCCGTGCGCTCGTGCCAGCCGAACATGACGTTGAGGTTGTGCACGCCGTTGGCGGAGCCACCCTTGCCCAGGTTGTCGATGGCCGACACGCACGTGGCGCGCCCCGTGCGGGGATCGGCGACGACGGTGACGTCGCAGAAGTTCGACGCCAGCACATGGCGCGTGGCGGGCCGCTCGCCCTCGCCCAGCACCCGCACGAAGGGCTCCCCCGCGTAGAACTCCCGGTACGCGGCCACGAGATCGGCGGTGCTCATGCTCGTCGCCAGCGGCACCGAGGCCGTGGTGAAGAGACCGCGGTTGAGCGGCACCAGGTGCGGCGTGAACGACACGCGCACGGTGGCGCCCGCGAGCGCGCTCAGCTCCTGCTCCATCTCCGCGGTGTGACGGTGGGCGCCGATCGCGTACGCCTGAACGTTCTCGTTCGCTTCCGTGAAGAGGTACATCGGATCGACCTTGCGGCCCTGCGCGCCCGCGCCGGTCACACCGGACTTGCCGTCGATGACGATGCCCTCGAGGCGCGCGAGCCCGCCCTTGAGCAGGGGCGCCGTGGCGAGGATGGCGCCCACCGGATAGCACCCCGGGGAGGCGACGAGCGAGGCCGCCGAGATGGCCTTGCGGTGCAGCTCGGGCAGCCCGTACACGGCTTCCGCGAGACCGGCGGCGTCGATGTGCGGCGCCTTGTACCAGGTGACGTAGTCCTCGGCATCACGCAGCCGGTAATCGGCGGACAGGTCGACCACCTTGCAGCCGCGCGCGCGCAGCACCGGCACCGCCCGCTGGGATTCCATGTGGGGCAGCGCGAGGAACGCCACGTCCGCCACGGAGGCGAGCCATTCCGGGTCGAGGTCGTGGAAGGCAAGATCGGTGGCGCCCCGCAGGTGCGGGTACGCGTGTGCCAAAGGCTCGCCGGCCAGCCGCTCGGACGTGACCCCGGTCAAGGTGACGCGCGGATGGCGGAGCAGAAGCCGGAGGAGCTCGGCGCCCATGTAGCCACTGGCGCCGGCGACGGCAACGCGAATGGTGGTTTGGCCGCCCACGCTTACCGCTTCGAGTACTGGAATTTCTGCCGCGCGCCCGGCTGACCGTACTTCTTGCGCTCCCGAGCCCGTGGATCGCGCGTAAGGAGGCCGGCCTTTTTCAGGGGCGACCGCAGCTTTTCGTCGAAGCGCGCCAGTGCCCGCGCGAGGCCGTGCCGGACCGCGCCCGCCTGGCCGGTGGGACCGCCGCCCCCGACGGTCACGAGGAGATCGAACTGCCCCGCGGTGCTCGTCACCTGCAGCGGCTGGACGATGATCATGCGGTTCGTCTCGCGGGGGAAATAATCCTCGAAGGAGCGGCGATTGATCACGATGCGCCCGGAGCCGGGCTTGATCCACACGCGGGCCACGGAGGTCTTGCGCCGTCCCGTGCCGTAGAACCTGTCGAGCACCGCCATTTACTTGGCCTCCGCTTTCGCCTGGCGAGCCGACCTGATCGCGAGCGTGGCCGGCAGCGGCTGCGGCTGCTGCGCCTCGTGCGGGTGGACAGCGCCCCGATAGACCTTGAGCTTCTTCGCCATGGCCCGTCCGAGCCGGTTCTTGGGCAGCATGCCCTGCACGGCCCACTCGATCACGCGCTCCGGATGGGTGCGGATCATCTTCTCGGCCGGGACTTCCTTGAGACCACCGATGTAGCCGGTGTGCCACTGGTACAGCTTGTCGGTGCGCTTGCGGCCCGTGAGGTCGATCTTCTCGGCGTTCAGCACCACCACGTGATCGCCCACGTCGAGGTGGGGAGCGAACATCGGCTTGTGCTTGCCTCTTAAGATTGTGGCCACCGTGCTGGCCAGGCGACCGAGCACCTGCCCTTCGGCGTCCACGACGAACCACTTCCGTTCGATCTCGCTCTCCCTCGGCATCGGCGTCGGCATCGTGTCCCCTTGCGCGTCACTTAAGTGGGCGTACGTACAGGAATTTCGGCAACGCCATACCTTATCGGAAGCTGCCGCGGCTGTCAACGGATGCTATGCCGGCGGGCCCCCGGCTCGCGTCTTATGTGGCCACGGACACAGGGATTTCACGGGGCACACGGGGCACGCCGGCTTGCGGGCGGTGCACGTGCGCCGGCCGTGGATGATGAAGCGGTGGGTGGCCTGCGTCAGCGACGGCTTCGGCAGCAGGGCCACGAGCTGGTCGTGGATCTCGTCCGGATCCTCAGAACGCGCCAGCCCGAGGCGCTGCGACACGCGAAAGACATGCGTGTCGACGGCGAGCGCCTGCTCACCGAAGGCGTTGCCGAGCACCACGTTGGCGGTCTTGAGCCCCACGCCGGGCAGCGCCATGAGCGCCGCCCGATCGCGCGGCACGTCCCCACCGTGGGCATCGACGAGCCCCTTGGCCATGCCGAGGAGTGATTTGGTTTTGGCCCGGTAGAACCCCGTGGTCCTAATTTCGTCCTCGAGAGTGGCGGGATCGGCGCGGGCGAGCTCGCGCGCGGCCGGGTACTTCGCAAAGAGCGCGGGCGTGACCATGTTGACCCGCTCGTCGGTGCACTGCGCGGAGAGGATCGTGGCCACGAGAAGCTGGAACGGATCGGCGAAGTGCAGCGCGATGGCGGCATCCGGATAGGCGGCGCCGAGCTTCGCGAGGATCTTGCGCGCCCGCGCGCGCCTGGCGACCGTGCTCTCTCGCATCAGCGGAGTCGGCGACGCTGGGTGAGCCGCGCGCGGATGGCGCCGATGCGGGCAGCGGCGTCCGCGCCCGGCGCCACCG
>CAYQQT010000010.1:0-18098 GCA_964419375.1 uncultured bacterium | reverse complement strand
CCCTCGAGCGCGCGGGCGAGCGCGCCTTCGGCCGCTTCGTCGGCCGCGAGCGCGAGCTGCGCGCGCTCGGCGACGTGCTCTCCGGCGCCCAGCAGTGCCAGGGCCGCCTCGTGCGCATCGTGGGGGAGGCGGGCTCGGGCAAGTCCCGCCTGCTCTACGAGTTCCGCCGCACGCTCGGCGGTCTCGACCTCACCGTGCTCGAGGGGCGCTGCCGCAGCTACGGCAGCGCGGTGCCGTACCTGCCCATCACCGATCTCGTGCGTGCGCACTGCGGCATCGCGGACGCGGACACGCCGGAGGTCGTCGCCGACAAGGTGCGTGCGGCGCTGGCGAGCCTCGGCCTCGACGCCGAGGAGCGCGCGCCCTACGTGCTGCAGCTTCTCGGCATCAAGGAAGGCGCCGCCGCCTTGCAGTCGATGAGCCCGGAGGCGGCGAAGGCCGGCACGCTCGAGACCGTCACCGCCACGCTGCTCGCGGCGAGCCGGCGCCGGCCGCTCATCATCGTGCTCGAGGACCTGCACTGGATCGACGCGCCCTCCGAGGAGTTCCTCGGCTCCCTCGTGAGCGGCCTCGCGCAGGCGCCCGTCCTGCTCCTGCTCACGTCACGGCCGGAGTACCGGCCGCGGTGGCTGCCGCCCACGTGCGTCACCGACATCGCGCTGCAGCCCCTGTCCGCCGAGGACAGCCTGACCGTCGTCCACTCGATGCTCGCGCGCGCGCAGGTGGCGGACTCCATGGTCCGCGTCATTCTCGACAAGGCGGACGGCAATCCGCTCTTCCTCGAAGAGCTCACGCGCGCGGTCATGGAGGCGGGCACGGCGGGCGCGCTCGCGGTGCCGGACACGCTGCACGGTGTGCTGATGGCGCGCATCGATCGCCTTCCCGAGCTGCAGAAGCGGCTGCTGCAGACCGCCTCCGTGCTCGGCCGCGAGTTTCCCCTGCGGCTGCTGGAAGCCGTGTGGGAGGGCGCGGGCGCGGTGGCCGGACACCTCGCGGAGCTGGCGCGCCAGGAGTTCCTGCACGAGCAGCCGCTGGCGGAGGAGCCGTCGTACGCTTTCAATCACGCGCTCACGCAGGAAGTCGCCTACGACAGCCTGCTCACGGCGAGCCGGGAGGCGCTGCACGCGGCCGCCGCGCGCGCGCTGGAGGATCTCTACGCGGGGCGCCTCGAGCAGGTGTACGACCGTCTCGCCTATCACTACGCGCGCACCCCGCACGCCGAGCGCGCGGTGGAGTACCTCACGCGCGTGGCCGAGCGCGCCGGGCGCGCGTACGCGAACGCCGAGGCCCTCCTCGCCCTGGAAGAGGCGGAGGTGCACGCGGGGCGCCTGCCGCCCGCCACCGCCGAGCGCGTGCGCCTGGACCTGGTGCTGCGCCGCTCGGAGACGCTCCTCCTGATGGGGCGCTTCAAGGACAGCCTCGACGTCCTCCTCGCCAACGAGGACGCGATGACGGCGGCGGGGCAGTCGTCGCTCACCTGCCAGTACTGGTTCCGGCTCGCCTCCACCTACGGCGTCCTCGGCGACGGCGCGCGCGCGTCGGAGTACGCGCAGCGCGCGATCGACGAGGCCTCGCGCTGCGACGACGCGGAGACGATGGGCAAGGCGCACGGAATCCTGGCGCGGGAGGCGTTCTGGTCCGGCCAGATGCGCGTCGGGCTCGAGCACGGCCGGCGCGCGGTGACGCTGCTGCAGCCCACCTCCGAGCGCTACTGGCTGGGGATGGCGTACTGGACGATGGCGATGAACTACGCGCTCGGCGGCGAGTTCGACACCGCCCTCGACTGCGCGGCCTCGTCGCAGGCGGTGGCCGACCGCCTCGGCGATCGCCGCCTCGCCGCCAACGCGGCGTGGACGAGCGGCTGGGTGCACGCCCTGCGCGGCGAGTGGGCGGCGGGGATCGAGGCGGGCACGCGCGCGGTGGAAATGGCGCCGGAGGGCGTGAGCCGCGCGCTCGCGGTGGGCTTCCTCGGCAACTCGCACCTCGAGGCGGGCAATTACATGGAGGCGCTGCCGCTGCTCACCGAGGCCGTCGCCGCCTTCAGGGCCTTCAGCTTTCCCCAGCTCGAGGGGTGGTTCACCATCTTCAAGGGTCACGCGCTGCTGCTGAAGGGTGACGTGGACGAGGCGGAGGCGTTCGTGCGCGCGGGGAGCGCGATCGCGACCGCCTCCCGCTTCTCGCCCGCGGAGGGTGCCGCCGCGCGGCTGCTGAGCGCCATCGCGCGCGTGCGCGGCGACCTCGCGGAGGCGGCGCGGCATGCCATGGAGGCGCTGCGCCTGCTGCAGGCGACGGGCACGCGCTTCGAGATCGCGCGCACGCACGGCGTGCTCGCCGAGATCGAGCAGGCGCGTGGCGACACCGGCGCCGCGCGCGGCCACTGGGAGCAGGCGTACCGGCTCTTCACCGAGCTGCGCGTGCCACGGCACGCGGCCCGGGTGGAGGCGCTCGCGCGCGCGGCGGGGATGCCGCTGGCGCCGCTCACCGCCTGACGGGCTTGCTGTCGGGCCCGAGCTCCACGAGCCGCTCGCGGATGCCGTAGGCGGCGAGGAAGGCCTGCCACGCCCCTACCGGGTAGGCGCCGACGTCCGAGTCGTGGAACGAGGCGGTGCTCGCGCGGCCCCGACGACGGACTCCAGCTCGCGCGGGCGGCGGAGCGTGTTGAGCGCGGCGAGGGTCTTCGCCCCCTTCGTGATGTTCGCGCGCGCGTTCCAGAAGAAGGCGGGCGAGGTCGGGGTGCGCGCGTCGCAGTCGAGGTAGGCGGGATCATCCGCCACGCACAGCTCCAGGCGCGGCACCACCGCTTGGCTCGTCCAGCCCGACAGGTGCGGCGACAGCACGACGAGCTCGCGCAGCTGGCCCTCCGACAGGCGCGCGGTGTCGAGAGTGAGGATGTACTGGCCCTCGAGCGTGGGAAACAGGACGTCCACCCGCTCGGCGCCGGCGGGGGACGCGAGCACGAGCAGGACAAGCAGTAACCACCACCGCATGCCGGCTAGTACGAGCGCGGCATCCCGAGCACGTGCTCGCCCACGTAGGCGAGGACGAGGTTCTGGTTGATGGGCGCGGTCTTGTACAGCCGGCACTCGCGGAACTTGCGCTCCACGTCGTACTCCTCCGCGTAGCCGTAGCCGCCGTGGCAGTCGATGCACGCGTTGGCCGCCTCCCACGCGGCCTCCGCCGCCAGGTACTTGGCCATGTTCGCCTCCGGGCCGCACGGCTCGCCGGCGTCGAAGAGCGCCGCCGCCTTGTCGCGCATCAGCCGCGCCGCCTCCACCGCCGTGTGCGCCTTGGCGATGGGCAGCTGCACGCCCTGGTTGGCGCCGATGGGCTTGCCGAAGATGACCCGCTGCGAGGAGTACGCGACCGCTTTGTCCACGAACCACGCGCCGTCGCCGATCGACTCCGAGCCCACGAGGATGCGCTCGGCGTTCATGCCGTCGAGGATGTAGGAGAAGCCCTTGCCCTCCTCGCCGATGAGGCTGTCGGCGGGAATCTCGACGTCGTCGAAGAAGAGCGCGTTGGTGTTGTGGTTCATCATCATGCGCAGCGGCCGCACCTCCAAGCCCTTGAGGCCGCGGATGTCGATGAGGAACACCGACAGCCCCTCCGTGCGGCGCTTCACCTGCTCCACGGCGGTGGTACGCGCGAGCAGGAGCATGAGATCGGACTGCAGCACGCGCGAGATGAACATCTTGCGCCCGTTGACCACGTAGCGGTCGCCCTTGCGCACGGCCGTCGTCTGCAGCTTGGTGGTGTCGGATCCCGCGTTCGGCTCCGTGACGCCGAACGCCTGCAGCCGCAGCTCGCCGGCGGCGATCCTGGGCAGGTACATGGTCTTCTGCGCCTGGTTGCCGTGACGCAGCACGGTGCCCATGATGTACATCTGCGCGTGGCACGCGGCCGCGTTGCCGCCGCTGGCGTGGATGGTCTCGAGGATGAGGCAGCCGTCCGCGATGCCGAGCCCGGAGCCGCCGTACTCCTGGGGAATGAGGGCGCCCAGGTAGCCCGCCTGCGTGAGCTCGTTCACGAACTTCTCGGGATACTCGCGCCGGCTGTCGAGATCGCGCCAGTACTCGCCCGGGTAGCGCTTGCAGATATCCACCACGCCCGCCTTGAGCGCGCGCTGGTCCTCGGTGAGCGTCAGATTCACGACGGCCATGGCTGGTGTCCTCTTACTTGCCCTTGAATTCAGGTGTTCGCTTCTCGTTGAACGCGCGCACGCCCTCGAGGCGGTCTTCCGTGACCACGGTGGCGTTGTACGCCTCGATGGCGAGGATCATGGCGGTGTCGAGGTCGGTCTCCGCGCCGTACGCGATCGCTTTCTTCGCCTGGCGCACCGCGAAGGGCCCGTTGCGCGCTATGGTAGCGGCGATCTCGGTGGCTTTGGCGCGCGCCTGTCCCGCGGATACGACGTGGTTGACGAGTCCAGCTGCCTTGGCCTCTTCCGCCTTCATGCGGCGCCCCGTGAAGATCAGCTCCTTCGCGAGCGGCGCGCCCACGATGCGCGGCAGCAGCTGCGTGCCGCCGATGCCGGGGAAGATGCCGAGGGTGGTCTCCGGCACGCCGAACACGGCCGTCTCCGAGGCCACGATGAAGTCGGAGAGGATTGCCAGCTCGCAGCCGCCCGCGAGTGCCCAGCCCTCCACGGCCGCGATGACGGGCACGGGGCACCGCAGCACGCGGTAGGCGGCCTGCTCGAAGATCACGTGCTGCGCGCGCCACGCCTCGTCGGTCATGCCGTTGCGCTCCTTGAGATCGCCGCCCGCGCAGAACGCCCTGTCGCCCGCGCCCGTGAACACGACGGCGCGCGCGTCGGGATCGCGCGACAAGCCGTCGAAGCACGCGAGGAGATCCTCGCCCATGCCCGTGTTCATGGCGTTCATCTGCTCGGGCCGGTTCAGCGTCACCGTCACCACGTGGCCGTCGGCCGAGCGCTCCACGAGCAGGTGGCGATAGCTCACTGTCTGATCACGTGGGGGGCCCCGACACGGCCCCCCACACCCCCCAGCGCGATTGATTGGATGGGGGGCCTCGACGGGCCCCCCAAGCCCCCCGACGCTCGTCGCGCCCCGGCAAAGCCGTGGCGCTCCTCGATCATGGGCCCGCTCACTGCACCAGCCCCTGCGTCTGGAGGTTGCGCACGTCGTCGAGCGTGTAGCCGAGCCACGTGAGGACGTCGGCGCTATGCTCGCCCAGCCGCGGCGGCACGCGCCGTACGCCGGGCCGCCGTCCGTCCCAGCGGATGGGAAGACCGACCGAACGATAGTCCGGTAAGCGGGGGTGCGGCGCTGAGACGAGCATGCCGCTCGCCTTCGTCTGCGGCTCCTGCATGACGGCGTCGATGGTCAAGATGGGCGCCGCCGGCACGCCCGCGCTGCGCAGCGCCTCCAGCAGGTCTGCGCTCTTGCGCTCGCGCGTGAGGGCGGTGACGGCGGCCACGATGGCGGCGCGGTGACGCACGCGCGATGGGTTGTCGGCGAAGCGCGGGTCCGTCGCGAGGGCGGGCGCGTGGAGCGCTTCCGTCAGGCGCACGAAGAGCGAGTCGGAGGCGGCGCCGATCATGACGAAGCCGTCCGCGGTGGGGAACGCCTGGTAGGGGGCGATCATCGCCGTGCCGGAGCCCTGCGGCTGCGGCACCTCTCCCGAGCCGAAGTAGCCGAGCGTGTGGTACGAGATCCACATCAGCGCCGTCTCGAAGAGCGCCGTGGTCACCTCGACCGCGCGGCCGCTGGCATCACGCTGGCGCAGCGCGGCCACGATGCCGAGGGCGGCCCACATGCCGGTGCCCATGTCGATCACGGAGGTGCCGACGCGCGCGGGCTCCTGGCCCGGGTGGCCGTTGACGGACATGAGCCCCGCGTACGCCTGCATGAGCGGATCGTACCCGGGCAGGTGCGCGAGGGGGCCCTCGGTGCCGAAGGCGGTGATGGAGCAGTACACGAGGCGCCGGTTGATGGCGGTCGCTCCCGCAAAATCGAGGCCCATCTCGGCCACCACGCCCGCGCGCAGGCTCTGCACGAACACGTCGGCGCGCTTGACGAGGCGCTTGAGGACGTCGAGGCCGCCGTCGCGCTTGAGGTCGAGGGCGATGCTCTTCTTGTTGCGGTTCATCGCCATGAAGGAGGCGCTCTCGTCGCCCCAGTAGGGCGGCGCCCACGCGCGCGCGTCGTCGCCGCGCCCGGGCCGCTCCACCTTCACGATCTCCGCGCCCATGTCGCCGAGCACCTGCGTGCAGAAGGGGCCCGCCACGTTCTGCGTGAGGTCGGCGACGACGATTCCTTCGAGCGGCAGCGCCACAAAACGGAGTCTACTATGGAACCGGATGATGCTCATGGCGTGGCCACGATGCGGATTCGTCCTCTTTGCCGTCGTCATGGCGCTGGCAGGCTGCTCGCCGTTGCGGTTGCTGGAAGCGACGCTGACCACCGCTGATTACGAGGCAACGCGCGACCTCGCGTACGGGCCGCTGCCTGAGCAGCAGCTACCCGGCCGTCGAGTTCCCTGCCTTCGTGCAGGACGGCGCGGCCGCCGTGCGCTGGGCGCGTGACCACATCGTGGAGCGGGGGGGCGACCCGGGGCGCATCTACCTCGTCGGGCACTCGGCGGGCGCGCACATCGTTGCCCTGCTCACGCTCGACGAAACCTACCTCAGAACCCTCGGAGCGCGGTAGCGGATCTCGAAGAGCAGCGCGCCGGACGGCGACGCATACGGTCCGTGGCGCATCCCGGGTGGACGGCACGCATACATGCCGCTCGTGTACGTCTGCTGTGTGCCCAGATCCGTCAGCGCGCCCTCGACGATCCAGACCTCTTCCCAGAAGTCGTGGGCGATGGTGTCGGCGGTGGCCACACCGGCGTCGAAGCGGAGGAGGCGCGTGAGGTCGCCGGTGACGGGATCGCGGCTGAGCACTTTCTCCACGATGCCGGGCCCGCCCGCCCCCGCCGCGGCGGAGCCCGCGACGGGAGCCCACGGCAGCGCGTCCGGCGTGAAGAACTCGAGCTCCGGTTTTGGCATGAGGTCCGGCGTCCGCCGGACGCCGTCATGATACCCGGCTTCGGGTTGCGCCAAAGCACGTTCCGAGTTACACGGGGAGCAGCATGGACGACGGCACCCTGGGTTTGGCGCGCGGGCTCACGAACTACGGCGACCGGGATTTCTCCCTGTACCTGCGGCGCTCCTTCGCCAAGTCGATGGGATATTCGGAGGAGATGCTCGGGCGGCCGGTCATCGGCATCGCGAGCTCGGCGAGCGGCTTCAACAACTGCCATCGCCACTTCCCCGAGCTGATCGACGCCGTCAAGCGCGGCGTGGTGGCCGCGGGCGGCCTGCCCCTCGACTTTCCGACCATCTCGCTCGGCGAGGTCTTCCTGAACCCGACCAGCATGATGTTCCGCAACCTCATGTCGATCGACGTCGAGGAGATGATCCGAGCCCAGCCCATGGACGCCGTCGTGCTCGTGGGCGGCTGCGACAAGACGGTGCCCGCCCAGCTCATGGGCGCCGCGTCCGCCGACGTCCCCGCCATCCAGCTTCTGGCGGGGCCGATGCTGCCCATGCCGTACCACGGCGAGCGGCTCGGCGCCTGCACGGATTGCCGGCGCTTCTGGGCCACGTACCGCGCAGGCGGCATCTCCACCGCCGACATCGCGAGCATCGAGGGCAACCTGGCCACCACGGCGGGCACGTGCGCCGTGATGGGGACCGCGAGCACGATGGCGTCGATCGCGGAAGCGCTCGGCATGGCGCTGCCGGGGACGGCGGCCATCCCCGCCGTGCACGCCGATAGACTGCGCGCCGCGGAAGCCACCGGACGCGAGGCGATGCGCCTGGCGCGCTCACGGCTGACGCCCGGCCGCATCATCACCGCGCGCTCGGTGGAGAACGCGCTGCGCGTGCTGCTCGCCATCGGCGGCTCCACCAACGCCATCATCCATCTCACCGCGATCGCCGGCCGTCTCGGCATCGCCGTGCGGCTGCCACGTCTCAACGAGCTGAGCGACAGCACGCCCGTGCTCGTCAACCTCAAGCCCACCGGCCAGCAGTACATGTCCGATCTCCATGCCGGGGGCGGCATCGGCGCCGTGCTGCGCGAGCTGAGGCCACTGCTGCATCTCGATTGCCTGACGGTGACCGGCGAGACGCTGGGCCAGCGCCTCGACGACGAGCCGGGATGGGTGGACCGAGAGGTGGTGCGCCCGATCCACGATCCGTATCAGAAAGAAGGCGGGCTGGTGGCGCTCTTCGGCTCGCTCGCTCCCAACGGCGCCATCATCAAGCGCGCCGCCGCCGATCCCGCGCTCTTCGAGCGACAGGGCCGTGCGGTGGTGTTCACCTCGCTCGACGACCTCGCCGCCCGCATCGACGCGCCGGACCTCGACGTCACGCCCGACGACTTCCTCGTGCTCCAGAACGCGGGGCCACGCAGCGGCATGGCCATGCCGGAGGCGGGATACCTGCCCATCCCGACGAAGCTCGCGCGGGCCGGCGTCAAGGACATGGTGAGAATCTCCGACGCGCGCATGAGCGGCACCGCGTACGGGACGATCGTGCTGCACGTCTCTCCGGAGGCGGCGGTGGCAGGGCCGCTGGCCTTCGTGCGCAACGGCGACCGTATCCGTCTCAGCGTGGCGGAGCGGCGGCTGGATCTGCTCGTGGACGACGGCGAGCTGGGCAGACGCCGCGCGAGCTTCCGTCCGCCCGTGAGCACGCCCGAGCGCGGGTACGCCCGGCTCTACATGGGCGCCGTGCTCCAGGCGGAGGACGGCTGCGACTTCGATTTTCTGCGGAAAGCGCCGCCTACCGCTGGGCCAGCAGTGCCTCGATGAACGTGCGTGCGGCAGGAGCCTCCCAGCCGCGCGGCCCGACGGCGCGTCCGATCAATCGGCCCCCGCGGTCGATGAAGTAGACGGTGGGCGGCCCCCACACGCCGTAGAGCCGTCCCGTGACGTCGCCGCTGGTGTCGAGCAGCACGGGCGCGGTGTAGCCGCGCTCCTGCGTGGTCTTGCGGACGAGGCCGGCATCCTCACGGAAGCTCACGAGGCGCACTTCCAGCCCCTTGCCCTTCAGATCCTCGTGCAGCCGGTTGACGGAAGGCAACTCCTTCCGGCAGTCGGGTCACCAGGTGGCCCAGAAGAACAGCATGACCACCTTGCCGCGCAGCTCCTCGAGCCGGTGCGTGCGGCCGTCGAGATCCGGCAGCGCGAAGGCGGGCGCGGGCTTCGGCTCCGAGTACGGTTGCACCTGGACCTGGGCGAAGTCGGGGGCGGCGCCCGCGGCCGTGGTGGCGAAGACGAGCATCGTCAGCCCGGCCGCGAGCGCCGCCCTCATCACGCGCCCGAGGCCTTCAGCGCCGCCAGCACCTCTGCGGCGTCCAGAAGATCGAGCGGATTCGCTTGTACCTTCACGTACTTGAC
Organism: uncultured bacterium; assembly: GCA_964419375.1. Lineage (GTDB taxonomy): Bacteria > Methylomirabilota > Methylomirabilia > Rokubacteriales > CSP1-6 > JBBDXO01. The sequence continues at coordinate 8,684 of CAYQQT010000010.1, read as the reverse complement.
CACGCCGTTCTTGTCGATGATGAAGTACGCGCGCTTGGCGTAGCGGAAGATCGGGCTCGCCTCGTTCATCTCGATGGCCCCGTAGGCGGGCAGCATTGTGCGGCGGAAGTCGGAGAGGAGGACGTGGTGAAGTTTTTCCTGCTTGGAGAACGCTTCCAGCGTGGCGGCATGGTCGGCACTAACGCCCACGACCTGGGCGCCGGCGGCTTCGAACTGGGAGATCATCCCGTCGAAGCCGCGGATCTCCTTGGTTCAGGGGCCGGTGAAGGCCTGGATGAAGGTGTAGAGCACGACGGGGCCCTTGGCCGTCAGCTCCGACAGCTTGACGGGCTTGTTGCCGGGGCCGGTGAGCGTGAATTCCGGAGCCTTGTCGCCCACTTCGAGCGCGGCGGCGGCGCCGGCGAAGAGGGCGACGAAAGCGAGGGCGAGGACAAGGGCGACAGCTCGCTGGTGACGTCGCATAGAACCTCCTTGGGTTATATGTCCAAACATTCCGGCTCGGGCGATGGTTCCCAGGCTACTTCGCTCCCGTCAACTCGCGTCTCACGAGGGCGGCGCCGGCGGCGAGCGCCGCGATCTTCTGATTGCACATGTAGCGCGGCGACCAGCCGAAGCCGCAGTCCGGGTTCAGCGTCAGCTTGTCGGCGGGGCAGACCCGTAACACCCGGCGAATGCGTTGCGCCACGCTCTCCGTAGTCTCCTCCTGGAAGCCCTTGACGTCCACCACGCCCGCCCCGAGCCCGCGCCCGTCGCCGTACTTCTGCCACAGGTCGACCTCCGCCAGCTCGCGGCCGGCGAATTCCAGCACGAACTGGTCGGCGCGGGCCTTGAGCGCGCCCGGGAAGTATGGCGCGTACGTGCGCGGAAAGCGCGAGCGTCCGAAGCGGTTGCCGAAGCAGATGTGAAAGCCGAGCGTGGCCTTGACGCCGTCCGTGGCCAGGTTGAACAGCCGCGCCATCTCCTCGCCGGAGACGTTGCCGCGCGCGGGCTCGTCGAGCTGGATCCAGGTGGCGCCCGCGGCCACCAGCCCCTTGAGCTCTTCGTTGATCACTTCCGCGAAGCGCTCCGCCACGTCCACCACGCCCTTGTAGACCTTGCCGGGATGGATGCGCGAGCCGAAGGTGAGGGGCCCCGCGCACGTCGCCTTCACGTGGCGCGTGGTATGGGACTTCAAGTATTCGAACTCCTTCACGATGCCGAGCCCGCTCGCGGGCGGCTCGATGCGCCCCACCGCCTCGTACCGCGTCTGCTGGTCGTAGCCCCACGGGCCGACTTTGCGGCGGACGGGCAGGGGTTGGATGTTCTTGATGATGCGGTAGTAGGAGTCGACGTAGCCGTCCAGGCGGCGCACCTCGCCGTCGGTGATGACGTCGATGCCCGCGCGCTCCATGTCGCGGATGGCCGTGTCGGCGGCGTCGTCGAACATCTCCTCGAGGTCACCGGGGCCGGCGTCGCCCGCCTCGAACGCCTTCACGAGCGTGAACCACCACGACGGTTTGCCATGCGAGCCCACCACGGTGGTGGGCAGGAGCGGTAGATTCACAGAGCGCCTCCGATGATGCGTGTGACGTTGTGGTCCCGAGCCGCGTCTGCACGCGTCCCGGAGAAGATGATCTCACCCCGCTCGATGACGTACAGGCGGCTGGTGAGCTCCGGCACGTGGTGGATGTTCGATTCGGCGACGAGGATGCCCGCCCCCAGCCGCGCGATGGCGGCGATGGAGTCGGTGAGGGCGGGGATGATCGCGGGCGACAGCCCCTCGAACGGCTCGTCGAGCAGGAACAGCTCGGGATCGAGCGCGAGCGCCCGCGCGATGGACAGCATCTTGCGCTCGCCCCCCGAGAGCTGGGCGCCGCCGCGCGCGGCGTAGTCGCGCAGCCTGGGGAACACCTCGTAGGCCAGGCGCACGCGCTCCGCGGCGGAGCGCGCGGTGAGCGGACGCGTCCACGTCGCCATCTCGATGTTCTCCGCCACGGTGAGGTCGGCGAAGATCCCGCTCTCCTCGGGCGCGTACCCGATGCCGCGCCCCGCCATCTCGTGCGTGGGCCGGCCGGCGATGGGCTCTCCCTTGAACGTGATGGCGCCCGCGGAGGGCCGCAGGTAGCCCATGATCGTGCGCAGCGTGGTCGTCTTGCCGGCGCCGTTGCGTCCGACGAGGCACACCAGCTCGCCCGCGGCGACGCCGAGCGTGACCTGCCGGAGGATCCGGCTCGCCTGGATGGAGACGTCGACTGCGTCGAGCGCGAGCATCATCGCGGCGGCCGTCCGATCACCGTGGCCACCAGGCGCTCGTCGCGCCGGATGGCGTCGGGCGCGGCGTCGGCGAGGATCGTGCCCTGGTGGAGCGCGATGATGCGGTGGGAGTAGGCGAAGACGATGTCCATGTCGTGCTCGACCTGGATGATCGCCTTCACGCCGATGCGCCGCGCCGCCTGCACGAGCGTCTCCATGATGGCGGTCTTGTCGCGCGTGCTCACGCCGCTCGTGGGCTCGTCCATCAGGATCACGTCGGGGTTGAGCGCGAAGGCGCTCGCCACGTCGAGCAGCTTCTTGTCGCCCTGGGGCAGCGTGCGTGCGAGCCGCCCGAGGGCGGGCAGGAAACCGAAGAGCTCCGCCACCCGCGCTACTTCGTCATCCACCTGTGCGTCGGCGCGGAGGGAGGCGAACAGCCGCGCGCCGCGCCCGAGACGCGATATCACGGCCACCGCGATCGTCTCCGCCACCGTGAGGCCGGGGAAGATGCTCACGAGCTGGAAGGAGCGCGCCATGCCGAGGCGCGCCAGGCGTACGGGGCCGATGCCCGCGACGTCCGCGCCCTTGAAGCGCACGGTGCCACTGGTCGGACGCAGCAGGCCGGTGAGGACGTTGACGAGCGTGGTTTTCCCGGCGCCGTTGGGGCCGATGATCGACACGAACTCACCGTCGCCCACGGAGAGGCTCACGCCGTCGAGGGCGCAGTAGTCCCCGTACAGCTTGCGCACGTTCGACGCCTCCAGCAGGGTCATGCCGCCGCGCGACGCCACGTCAGCAGCCCCAGCAGGCCGCGGGGGAAGAAGATGACGACGACGGCAAGGAGGGCGCCGAAGACGAAGCGCCAGTACGGCGTGACGGACATGACGGCGTCCTGGAGCAGGATGAAGACGAAGGGGCCCAGGATCGGTCCGAAGAAGTTGTCGAACCCCCCGAGGAGCAGCATGAACACCAGATTCCCGGAATGCGTCCAGTAGGCGAGGTGCGGATCGGCGAGACCGGTGGGCACGCCGAGGAGCACGCCGCCGATGGACCCGAAGACCGCGGCGATCACGAAGGCGTAGAAGCGGTAGCGCCGCACGCTCACGCCGAGGTACTGCGCCTTGTCGGGATTCTCGCGGATGGAGCGCAGGCAGAGGCCGAAGGGCGAGCGCACGATGCGCAGCATGACGGCGGCGGCCACCACGAGCAGCGCGAGGGCATAGTAGTAGAAGGGCCCCGTGAGGAACTGGACCTTGTCCAGGCCCGCCATCGGCTGGCCCAGCAGCACCGGGCGCAGCACGCGCATGCCTTCGTCGCCGCCGGTGAGATGATAGAACTTGCCGAGGAACGAGTAGAACAGCATGCCGAAGGCGAGCGTGAGCATGCCGAAGTAGATCTTCACGTAGCTCACCGCGAGCAGCCCGATGGGCACCGCCACCGCCGCCGCCACCGCGGCCGCCGCGAGGAGGATGAGCTCCATCTGGAGGACCTTCATCTCGCTCGTGAGCCAGGCCGCCGTGTAGGCGCCGAGCGCCACGAAGAGGGCGTGGCCGAAGGACAGCAGCCCCGTGTAGCCGAAGAGCAGGTTGAGGCCGAGGAGCGCGATGCCGTAGCCGAAGGCGGGCAGCATGAGCGTCGTCGTGTAGGGTCGGCCGGCCAGCGGCAGCAGCAGCAGCGCGACGCACGCGACCGCGAGCGCCACGCGCGCCATCACGCCGTGGCCCTCGCGAAGAGTCCCGCCGGCCGCACCGCGAGGACGGCGATGACGATCACGTAAATCGCGAGAATCTCGACCTCCGGATAGACGGCGATGGCGACCGCTTTCAGCACGCCCACGATGAGCGCTCCCACGAAGGCGCCGCGCATGCTGCCGAGGCCGCCGATGACGACCACCGCGAAGGCCTCCACGATGAGGTCGATTCCCATCTCGTTCACGGCGGCGGTGGCGGGGATGACGAGGGCGCCGCCCACCGTGCCGAGGGCCACCCCGATGGTGAAGACGCGGCTGTACACGCGCGACATGTCGACGCCGAGCGCCTCGCTCATCTCGCGGTTCTCCGCGGTGGCCCGCACGATGCGCCCGAAGCGCGTGCGCCCGAGCATCCAGCCCATGAGCGCGGCGATGGCGCCGCTGCCCGCGATGACGACCAGGTTGTACGTCGGCACCGTCACCCGGCCGAAGCGGATCTGCCCGTAGGCGAGATAGACGTTGCCGAGCTGGTGGGGCGCGGTGCCCCACACGAAGCGGATGACGTCCTCGAACATGAGCACGAGGGCGAAGGTGAGCAGGAGCTGAAAGCTCTCGTCGCGCCCGTAGATGGTGCGGAGAATCCGCTCCACCACGGGGCCGATGGCGGCGAGCGCCACGCCGCTGGCGACGAGGACGGCGAGGAAGAAGGGCGTGGGCACACCGGCGCCGAGCGCCCAGGTGACGGCGCTGACGCCGGTGTACGCGCCCAAGGCATAGAAGGATCCGCACGCGAGGTTGAGGATCTTCTGTACCCCGAAGACCAGCTGCAGCCCCGCCGCCACCAGAAATAGCACGGCGGCGTGGAAGACGCCGCCGAGCAGGATCCCGAGAAGGGTCAGACCTTCCAGCTGTTGATCCAGTCGTAGAGGCCGACGCCGGAGGGCTTCTGGATCTGCTTCGTGCTCATCGACTCCACCTGGTCGAGCGTCACGAAGTCGTGCTTGTTCTTGTGCGTGGTGAAGCCCTGGTAGTACGTGGCCTCCATGATGTGATCCTCACGGTAGCGGCGCGGCCCCGAGATCGAATCCACCTCCACGCCCTCCAGCGCCTGGATCACCTGGTCCACCGACGGCCACTTGCCGCCTGCCGCCTTCGCCGCGCGCTCGACGGCGGCCTTGTAGGCCACCACCGTGAAGTACCCGTGGTCCGACTCGTAATTCGGCCACTCCTTGAACTTGTCCTGGTGCCAGCGCACGAACTCCTTCATGAGCGGGCTCGCCTTCGGATTCTCGAAGTACATCGAGTTGTAGCCGAGGATGGCGCCTTCGGGCGTGAACGACTTCTTGAGCGCCTCGTGCACGCCGCCGCCGGTGGTGAGCACCCACTTCGTGCTCACGGTGAGGCCGGAGGCGTGCGCCTGCTTCATGAGGATGGGCGTATCGCCCGCCCAGTGGCAGGAGAAGATGAGATCCGGCTTGGCCTGCTGCAGGGCGGCCACGTGCGACGTGAAATCCGTGGCGCCGAGCTTCGGCCACAGCTCACTGACGACCTGGATGTCCACGTTGTGCTTCTTCATGATGGCGAGGAAGGCCGCCCAGTTGTCGCGCCCGTAGGAATAATCCGGGTTGATGCCCGCCACCGTCTTGAACTTTCCCTTCCAGTGCCGGGCCGTGATGATCGACGCCATCACCGCCTCCGCCTCGTTGTCGCACGAGCGGAAGGAGTACTTCGGCCTCGGCATCGACTCCTCGACGCCCTTCTGGGTGGTGGCGTCCCACGCCAGCCAGATCGTCTTCATTTCTTCCGCGGCCGGCCCCATGGCGAGCCCGACCCCGGTGGAGATGGCGCCCGTGACGGCGTCGACCTTGTCCTGCAGCGCGAGCTTGCGGAACCGCTCCACGGTGTCCTTCGGGCTCGACTCCTCCTCGATGATCAGCTCGAGCTTGCGGCCGAGGATGCCGCCCGCCGCGTTGATGCGGTCGGTCGCCCACTGCACCCCGCGCAGCCCCGACTCGCCCACGGGCGCGAGCACGCCGGACTTGGCCGCGAGCACGCCCATCTTCACGGGGCCCGACTGGGCGAAGGCGGGCGCGGTGTCGATACCTGCGGCGGCGGCCGCCGCCGTCACGCCTGTGACCTTGAGGAACTGACGCCGGTTCATGCGCATTCAAAGCCTCCTGTGCTTGATTTCATGGGGGGCCTCGAAGGGCCCCCCAAGCCCCCCGGCGCTCGGTCGCACCGCGGCAAAGCCGCGGCGCTCCTCGGGGCCCCCGACGCTCGGCAGCGCCCCGTGGCCCTCCTCGGTATTCCGAGATGCTCCTAGGACGCCGGGGGCGGCATATTCTATAATCCCCGCGCTTCCAAGTCACTCAACGCGGGGGGCCACGTGCGGCTACGCTTCTGGGGGACCCGCGGCTCCATCGCTTCGCCCGGAGAGGCGACGGCTCGCTACGGCGGTAACACCTCCTGCGTCGAGGTCCGCGCGGACGATGGCACCGTCATCGTCCTCGATTGCGGCACCGGCGCCCGCGCCCTCGGTGTTCACCTGGCGCGCGAGGCCGCCCAGCAGCCGATGCACCTGCACCTCTTCATCGGCCACACGCACTGGGACCACATCCAGGGCTTCCCGTTCTTCGTTCCCGCCTTCCTGCCCGGCGCCGAGCTCAACGTGTACGCGCCCCTCGGCTTCCAGCAGAGCCTCGAGGAGGCGATGGCGGGCCAGATGGAGTACTCCTACTTTCCGGTGAAGCTGCGCGACCTGCGCTCGCGCATCCACTTCACGGAGCTGGAGGAGGGCTTCTTCCGGGTCGGCAGCGTGCTGGTGGAGACGCAGTACCTCAACCACACCGCGCCCACCATCGCGTACCGGATGTCGTCCAACGGCGCCACCCTCGCCTACGTGACCGACCACGAGCCGTTCGCGTACACGGAGGGCACCTTCCATCATCCCGGCGACCAGCACCACGTCGGCTTCCTGCGCGGCGTGGACGTGCTCGTCCACGATGCGCAGTACAGCGAAGCCGAGTATGCGACCCGCCTCGGCTGGGGCCACTCGTCCATCGAGTACGCCACCGACGTGGCGCTCGCGGCGGGCGTGCGCCGGCTGGTCCTCTTCCACCATGACCCCACCCACGACGACGCCACCATGGACCGCCTCGAGGCCGGGGCGCAGGCGCGCGTGGCGGCTGCTTCGGGCGCCCTCGACGTCTTCGCGGCGCGGGAGGGCATGGAGATCGAGGTGGAGGCCGGCCGCTCCACGCCGCCCGTGGCCGCCCTCTCCGCGCTGCGCCGCCGGCTCATCGCGGGCGCCCGCGTGCTGGTGGTGAGCCCGGACGAGGCGGAAGCGGTCAGCATCGAGCAGGTGCTCGCCGAGGACGGCATCCTGTCCGTTCCCGTGCCCGACATGCGCGCCGCTATCACGCGCGGCACCGAGTATCTGCCCGACCTCGCGATCGTCGACACCGGCCTGCCGCCCGGCGACGGCGTCGACCTCATCCAGGCCTTCCGCACGCGCATGGGCCGGATGAGCTTCCCGGTCATCCTGCTCGCCGACAAGACCGACGACGCCGCGCTGCATCGCGGGGAGGCGATCGCGACCGACTACTTCGTGAAGCCCTACAGCCCGCCCATGCTCCGCGCGCGCGTGCGGGCGTGGCTGGCGCGCACGCTCGTCAGCCACAGTGACACGGCGCCGCTGGACGACGGCGATCCCGCCGTCACGCTGCAGGACGGGCGCGACGAGGGGCACCACACGCGCGCATTGTTCGGCAGCATGCTGGCCGTGGTGCCGCTCTTCCGCGGCTGCACGCCGGAGCAGATCGCCACCCTGGTGGCGAGCGCCACCGAGGAGGTCTATCCCGCCGGGCACGTCGTCACGCGGCAGGGCCAGTCACCCGAGAATCTGTGGGTGCTGCTGTCGGGCCGCGTGCGGGTGGTGGAGGCGACCAGCGACGGGCAGGCGGAGATGCTGCTGGGCGAGATCGGGCGCGCCGAGATCTTCGGTGAGCTCGGCATCCTGTGCGACCAGCCGCGCTCGGCGACGGTGATCGCGGTGGACCGCACGCACTGCCTGGTGCTGCGCCAGACGGAGTTCATCCACGTGCTGCAGGAGTCCACCGCGCTTGCCAACGGCCTCCTGCGCGTCATTGCGGCGCGCCTGTACGACGCCGACCGTAAGCTGGCGCGGTACGCGCCCGACCCCCTCACCGGCCTCGCCGGCCGCCGCGCCTTCCACGAGCAGTACCGCCGCCTCGCCTCCGGCGCGCGCCGCCGCAAGACCGGGCTGTTGCTGCTCGCCCTCGACGTGGTCAACCTCAAGTCCACCAACGACGGCTTCGGCTACGCGCTGGGCGACGAAGTGCTGCGCACCGTGGCGGACGCGCTCACGGAAGCGACCCGCACCACCGACGTGGTGGCGCGCTACGGCGGCGACGAGTTCGCGGTGATGCTGCTCGACGCCATGCCCGAGGACGTGGACATCGTGGTCGCGCGCGTGCGCGAGAAGCTCGCCGCGCTATCCGTCCAGCGCTGTCTGCCCGTCACCGCGGAATGCTCCACCGGCATCGCGTGGAGCCAGGCGCCCCCCGACACCGCCGACGAGTTCTTGCGCGAGGCCGACAAGGACATGCACGCCCGCAAAAAGGCGCGCGAAGAGACCTAGTTGGATGGGGGCCTCGAAGGGCCCAAGCCCCCCGACGCTCGGCCGCGTCCCGGGGAACCCGGGACGCGCCTCGATGCCCCCCAAGCGCTCGGCAGCGCCCCG
>CAYQQT010000009.1:0-18340 GCA_964419375.1 uncultured bacterium | reverse complement strand
CGAGCGGGTCGTGGAGCCGGCGCCGATCGCCGCGCCCGCGCCCGCGGCAGCCGCTCCGGAGCCGCCGCGGATCTCGTTCGCGGATCTCTCGAAGGAGCTATTCGCGTCAAAGGCCGTCGAGCGCAAGCCGGTTGCGGCGTCGAAGCCCGTGGCGCCCACGAAGCCGCTGGAGCCGCCCGCGTCGATAAAGCCGGCGGCGGTGGCCGGCAGCCCGGAGCGCCTGTCGCTCGCGGACCTCTCGAAGGAGCTGCTCGGCGCGCCCGCACCGGTGCGGATGCCGCAGGCGAACGGACCGACGCCCATGCGCCTGCAGGTGCCGCCGGTTGTCGAGCCGCCCAAGGTCGGGGAGATTACCCGCGCGATCCTGGAGCAGATCGAAAGCGCCGAGGCCGAGCCCGTCACGCCCGTCCTCGAGATCGCACCAAGCATCGACGTGGCGCCGGTGCAGCCGCTGACGCTCGCGTCCCTCGTGGAAGCCGCGGCGCAGACGGTGCCGAAGCCCGCGGCGGAGGCTCCGGAGGCCTCGAAGATCCCGGGCCTGCCCCAGGAGTTCGAGGGCCTGAAGTTCCCCGGCGATGGGGTGCTGACGCGACAGTGGATGGACTTCCTGAACCAGATGACGGCCACGAAGTGAGCGCGCACGCCGTGAGCGTGGAAAAGGAGCCCTCGGTGGAATCTCTGCGTGTCCTCGTGGTGGATGACAACGCATCACTGCTGCGCTTCCTCGTGTCCGCCTTCACGGCCAATGGCTGCGACGTGGCGCAGGCCTCCGCCGCCGAGCAGGCGCTCGAGCTCATCGCGGCGGAGAGCTTCGACCTCGTCGTCTCCGACATCAAGATGCCGGGGCTGACCGGGCTCGACCTCCTTCGCGCCGTGAAGGGCGCGCAGCCCAGCACGCCGGTGGTGCTCATCACGGGCGCGCCCTCGGTCACGTCGGCGGTGTTCGGACTTCGTCACGGCGCGTACGACTACCTTGCGAAGCCGTTCTCGATCAAGGAGCTCCAGGACCTGCTGGCGCGCATCCGTGACGACCGCAAGAAGTGGAACGGGCAGGCTCCCCTTCCCGCCGGCCTCGCGGAGGAGCTGTCGCGGCGCCAGTCGGGCGTGGAGACGCTCTTCCACATCGGCGCGCTCGCGCTGCAGGGGTTGGAGCCGGCCGCCTTCGTCGACAAGGTGCTCGAGCACACGGTGCGAAGCCTTCGCAGCGACGCCGCCCTCCTGCTCCTGCGCGACGAGGAGGGACAGTTCACGTCGAGCCGCCACGGCGAGCCTGCGCTCGTGAACTTCGTGCTCGCCGCCCTGCAGCAGTCCTTCGAGCAGGTGGTGAAGACCGGGGGCCGCGCGGTGGTGACGATCACCCAGCCGGGGCAGCCCGTCGACGCCATCGCCACCGCCATCCCGGGCGTGGGCCGCTCCATGGGCCTGCTGTGCCTGGCGCGGGAGGCGAAGAGCGGCGGCTTCCTTCCCGACGAGCGGGAGATGCTCCTCGGCTACGCGCAGACGACGGCGGTCGCGCTGCAGAAGCTGATCCTGCGCGAGAACCTGGAGCGCAACCTCGTCGACACCATCACCGCCTTCGTCAACGCCATCGAGTCGAAGGACCCCTACCTCAAGGGGCATTCCGCGCGCGTGGCGCTGTACGCGGGAGAGCTCGCGGTCACCATGGGGCTGCCGGCGGAGACGGTGGACGTCGTGCGGCGCGGCGCCATGCTGCACGACCTCGGCAAGCTCTCCATCATGGACACTATTCTGCGGAAGCCGGGGCCGCTCACCGAGGAGGAGTTCACGCTCATCAAGGCCCATCCCGTGGCGGGGGCCAAGATCCTCGAGCCGCTGCGCTTCCTCGCGCGCGAGGTGTGCGCCGTGCGCTATCACCACGAGCGCTTCAACGGCTCCGGCTATCCGGACGGCCTCGCCGGTGAGAACATTCCGCTCGTGGCGCGCATCACGACGGTCGCCGACGTCTTCGACGCCATCACCTCCAACCGGCCCTATCGGACGGCGATGACGGTGGAGGAGGCGCGCGAGGAGATCGCGCGCGGGCGCAACAGCCACTTCGATCCAGGCATCGCCGACGCCTTCGCGCGCATTCCGGTGGAGCGCCTCGTGGAGTTCAACCGCCACTACGAGAGCCTCGTCAGCCCGGCCATGCCCATCGATCTCGCCGCCGCCGCGGCGCTGGTGAGCGCGCAATGAGCCAGCCACGCACCCGGATCCTGATCGTCGACGACGCGGGCCCGGTGGTGGTGCTGTGCGTGAACGTGCTGCAGGCGCTCGGCTACGCGGTGAAGGGCGCCAATCGCGGCGAGGCCGCGATGGAGATGATCCGCAAGGAGAGCTTCGATCTCATGGTGCTGGACTACAAGATGCCCGGCATGACGGGATTCGAGGTCTTCGCGCAGGCCCGCCCGCTGCACCCGAACATGGCCGTCGTGCTCGTCACCGGACACGGCACACCGGACATTGTGAACGAGGCCAACCGCCTCGGCTTCAACGCGATTCTCCTCAAGCCCTTCACGTCGGACGAGCTGCGGACGACCGTTGAGAAAGTCCTCACCGACCGGGCGTAAGGGCGGTTGATGCACACACGAGCCAGCGCGCAGGCGGCCCCCTCGGGCCCGGCCGCGGAGACATCGATGACGTGGGTTCTGGGTGGGGGGGTGCAGTGGGGCGTGGACCGAATGCTCTCGGTGGGCTACGGCCTCGTCTACGATTACATCTTCGAGCGGTTCAGGCCGTACCAGGAGCTGCAGTCCGAAGTGCTGAAGCTGGTGGAATCGGCGGTCCCCGAGGGCGATCGCCGGCACGTGCAGGTGCTCGACGTCGGCTGCGGCCCGGGCAACTTCACGCTGATCCTCGCCGAGGCCGGGTTCACGGCGGTGGGGCTCGAGGCCTACGACGCGCTCGTGGAGCTCGCCAAGGAAAAGCGGCGGTCCAAGCGCCTCGCGAACCTCGCCTTCCGCCAGGGCAACCTCGACAGCGGCTATCGCGCCGCCAGCTTCGATCAGGTGGTGAGCATTCACTCGCTCTACGTGCATCCGCAGCCCCGGCAATTGCTCAAGGACATCCATCGCATTCTCAAGCCGGGCGGCCACGCCGTGCTCGTGAACCACACGCGGCACATGGGGCGGTGGTCGACCTTCCGCGAGATCAAGGCCGCGGAAGGGCTGCCGCCGGCGCTGCGCAGCCTGCTGTGGGTGCTGCCGAACTCGATCTTCGAAGCGACGCGCAAGCGCATCGGACCGCACTACTGGGGCGAAGAGGAATTCTGCGCGAACCTGCGCGAGGCCGGCTTCACCGTGCTCGAGACGCGGCGCACCTTCCTGAACGGCGCCAGCCTGCTCGCGTGGGCCCGCAAGGACGCCGGGGAATAGCTTCGTGGGGATGGTGGCGCCGGAGCTGGTGGGAGGCATCGGCGGTCGCATGCCGATCCAGCAGACGATAGAGCGCCTGCTCGCGGTGGGCTACGGCCTGTCGTACGACGCCGTCGTGCGCGGCTTCCGTCCCTACCAGGCGCTGCTCGACGAGATCAGCGCCCTCATCGAGAGTGTGCGCCCGTCCGGGCCCCGTCTGGCCACGCGCGTCCTCGACGTGTCGTGCGGAACCGGCACCGTGGCCGCGCGCCTCGCCGCCGACGGCTACTCCGTGGTCGGCGTGGACGCCGTTAGCCATCTCGTGTCCGTGGCGCGTCAGGCCTATCGCGACCGCGGCCTCAGCCTCAAGTTTCAGCATCTGGACGTCGCCACGGATCCGTTGCCGGACGCCGGCACCTTCGACGTGCTCGTGAGCATGCACACCCTCTACTGGCATCCCGACCCTCACGGCCTCCTCGCGGCGTGCCGGCGAGCGCTCAAGCCCGGGGGCCACGCCATCCTTCTGACCTACGGCCACCGCGCGCGCGTGGGGCGCATCTTCGCCGACGTGCGACGGCAGCGGGGACTCCGCGAAGCCGTACGGTCGCTGCGCTGGCTGGTGCCCACGGCGCTCTTCGAGGCCCTGCGTGGCTCCGAGCCGCGGTATCTCGGGCGCGAGGAGTTCCATCGCGTGGTGGCGGCGGCCGGCTTCGAGATCCGCGAATACCGCGAGACCTTCCTCGCCGGCATCAGCCGGCTGGTCCTGGCGCGTACCACGCTGCCCGGCGGGATGCCGCCCCTGGGGTCGTCGTGATGGCCGCTTATGCGGCCGCGGTCAGCGTGGATGGTTTCTGGCCATCGTGTGCCATCCGGCGGGGCCGCCGCGGTAAGGAATCAGCCACGGGGCGCGTGGCGTCGCCCGCCAGGCAAGGCCGAAATTATTTTTATTTTTAATATCTTAGGTGCGCTGGCAAGGCTTGGTACTGGCCTTGCTTTAGTAGGGCCTGTAGGCTTGCCCGCACGAGGCGGGGCGAACCAGGGGGACGACATGAAAACGCGCTGGAAGCACGCAACGGTAGCGGCAACGATGCTCTTGGGTGGGACGTTCGCGATGCCGGGCAATGCGACGGCCGTCGACGCCACGCTCTACGAGCTGACGGAAAATATGGGGCTCGACAACCTTCAGAACCCCACGGTACGGACCGCAACGGCGGCGCTCCAGGGCACGGCCCGCTCGGGCTCAGCGCTTTGCCCGCCACCGCTGGTGTGGCTGCTTCGTGAGCTCGGGCTCATCACCGCGCAGACGTCGCCGGCGAAGCCCTGCACGGTCACGGCGATCGGCACGGACCAGATCGACCTCGCCACCGGCGGCGGGACGTTGACGGGCACGTTTGCCGTCGTGGTGAACGCGGACAACCAGGCGGACGGCGCCGAGCTGGTGGTCATGGAAGGCGACTTCGCCGGCGACATGCAGCTGCTCTTCGACACCACGGCCACGCCGCCCACGCCGCTGCCGCTCATCGCGATTCCCTGCAGCGAGCGCGACACGTGCGGAACGCTCACGCCGAGAAAGATCCTCGGTGTGCCGCTCGCGGCGCTCGGCGACTACTTCCCCGGCCTCACGGCGGAGATGTTCCCGCCCTCGGCCTTCGGTGGCGTCTTCCGCCTGCCCTTCGTGCAGACGCACGGGAACGGCAAGCACAAGGCCAAGCGCAACGTGGACGCCTACTACCTGACCGACGACGGAAAGACCGTCAGGGTGAAGAAGGACGAGCTGTCGCTCGGCATGCCCACGGTCCGTGTCGAGATCACCTTCGCCCCCTAACGAAGGAACGAAGATCCGACCATGACCACGATGATCGCTGCTGCGGAACGGGAAGGGCTCGCGCCCGAGGGCCTTCGAAGCCTTCGGGTCGCGGGCCCTCTCACCGTGGCCACGGCGCCGGACCTCCTCGAGGCCTCCCGCGTCATCGACGGACGGCGAAGGGGCAGCCTCACCGTCCGCGTGAATCCCGTCGTGATCCGCGCCCGCGAACATACGGGGACGCTCACCGCTTTCAATATCTGCAACGGATAGGAATGTGATTACCGTGGAGGAAGCCCGCTCGCAGTCGACCCCGCCGCTTTCGGCCGCGCCGGCGCCGGAGCGGGGCGGGATCGTCATCTCCCGGGGGCATCGCGTGCACCTGCGCACGCTGACGCTGCCGGATCTCGACCTGCTCACGGAATGGGTGGACGACCCCTTCATCGAGCGGATGGTCGGCAGCGAATTCCTGCAGTCGTACAAGCACGTGTACGACAAGTCTCCCGACTTCTTCGGCGCCGTCCTCACCGACCCCACGCAGGTGGTGCTGGTGATCGAGGCCAACCAGGGGTGGGACAAGCCGGTCGGCATCGTCCGGCTCTACAACATCCACCTCATGGAGGGGTACGCCTTCCTGGAGACGATCGTCACCGACCACCGGGCGCTCCGGCGCGGATTCGGCATTGAAGCCGCCAAGCTGATTGCCTACTATGGGGTGGATGTGCTCGGACTGCGCCGCATCGAGGCGAAGGCGTACGAGTACAACGTCCTCAGCATCAACTCGATGAAGAAGAACGGGTTCGTGCAGGAAGGCGTGCTCCGCGAGGCGGGCTGGGATGGAGAGCGCTATTGCAACGTGCTGGTCTTCGGCATCTTGAAGGACGAGATCGAAGAACAGCGCCGGAAGCATAAGCTTGATTGAGCCCACATAGCCTTCTCCCGCTCCTCGCGTTCGTCCTCAACCTCTCCCTCGCCGGGCTGTCCGTCCTCCGCAACCCGGGGAGCCGCCTCAACCGGGTCTTCGCCTATTTCGCGGGCGCCATGGCCGTGTGGAACGTGGGCGTCTTCATGCTCCGCACGAGCACCGACGCCGCCTCCGCGATGCTCGCGGAGGTCATCATCCATTTCGGCGTCATCGCGATCCCCGCCTTCTATTACCACTTCGTCCTCATCTTCCTGGACGCCACCACGCGCCATCGCCCCTCGCTCGTGTTCGCGTACGCGCTCGGCGTCGTCTACACGCTCGTCAACCTGAGCGGCACCCCGCTGTTCATGAAGGGCGTGAAGATGACGTTCTGGGGGTGGGCGCCCGACACCGGCCCCCTCTACCTGCCGTATCTCGTCGCCCTCAACGTCATCATGATCTACGGCGTCACGCTCCTGTCGCGCGCCAACAAGGGCGTGGACTCCAGCTTCCGCCGGAACCGCGGCACGCTCATTCTGCTCGGCACCCTCGTGAGCCTGGCGGGCGGCTTCATCGACTTCTCGCGCTTCATCGTGGCCCGCTTCATTCCCATCGCGGACCAGATGTACCCCATCGGCATCCCCGCCAACATGGTGTTCGCGCTCATGCTGGGGACGTCGATCGTGCGTTACCGGCTCTTCGCGGTCGACCTCGCCATGAAGAAGGTCGCCGTGTACGGCGTGGTGGGCACGGTGATCACGGTGGTCCTCTTCGGGGTGACGCGGGCCATCGAGCAGTACTTCAGCCTCGCCGACATCGACACCCTGTGGATCGTGGTCCCCCTCGGCTTCTTCGTCACCCTGCTCATCGGCCCCTGGGGACAGACCCTCGAGGACCGCATCGAGCGGCTCATCTTCAGCAAGCGCCGGGGCTGCTACGAGACGCTGCTGGAGCTCAGCAAGGGCATGAGCGCCATCCTCAACTTCAACGAGCTGGTGGACACCCTCATCCACGGCCTCGTGCGCGGCATCCCCGTCACCCACACCGCCCTCATGATCTACGACGTGAACACCAACACCTTCTCCAACTACCGCGAGGAGACGTCGGTGGACGAGGGGGTGGGCGTGCTCACCATCCGCGGGGACAGCCCCATCGTGCAGTGGCTCAGCGAGGAGGGGCTGCTCGTCAAGGAAGAGGCGAAGCTCAACCCGCGCATCGCGCGCTACTTCGAGACGGCGGAGGGCGAGCTCGAGGTCATCAGGGCCTCGCTCATCGTGCCTCTCATCATCGACAAGAAGCTCAACGGCATCCTGCTCCTCGGTGAGAAGCTCTCCGGAGAGATCTTCGACGCCCAGGAGCTGGAGGTGCTCAGCCTGCTCGCCAACCAGGCCGCCATCTCCCTCGAGAACGCGCGGCTGTACGAAGGGCTGTCGACCTCCAACGTCCGCCTCATGGAAGCGAGCCGGCTCAAGTCGCAGTTCCTCGCCTCCATGTCGCACGAGCTGCGCACGCCGCTGAACTCCATCATCGGCTTCTCCAAGGTGCTCCTGAACCGGCTCGACGGCGATCTCACGGAGCGGCAGGAGGCGTACGTCAAGTCCGTGCACAACTCCAGCCGCCACCTGCTCGAGGTCATCAACGGCATCCTCGACTTCTCGCGCATCGAGGCGGGCAAGTTCGAGATGAAGCCGGAGAAGGTGACCCTGCGCGACCTCGTGGAGGAGTGCATCGAGTCGTCGCTGCCGCTCGTGCGCGACAAGCGGCTGAAGATGGAGCGCGACATCCCGGTGGAGCTGCCGGAGATCTACGCGGACCGCACGCGCATCAAGCAGGTGCTCCTGAACCTGCTCTCCAACGCTATCAAGTTCACCTCCGCCGGGCGCGTGCTCGTGCAGGTGCGCACGGAGGCGGAGGCCGTGCACGTGTCCGTCGCCGATACCGGCATCGGCATCTCGGCGGCGGACCTGCAGCGGCTCTTCGAGCCCTTCCAGCGCCTGGACAACCCGCTCGCGCAGCAGGCGGACGGCACGGGCCTGGGCCTGGCCATCAGCAAGAAGTTCGTCGAGCTGCACCATGGACGCATCTGGGCGGAAAGCCGCGAGAACCAGGGATCGACCTTCCACTTCACGCTGCCGCTGCCCGCGGCGGCCGCCACCCCATAAGAGGACCCATGCCGGTATCCACGGTGCGCCGGGAAGGCAGTCGCGCGAAGATCCTCCACGTCGAGGACAATCCAGAAAACCGGATGCTCGTGCGCGCGATTCTGGAAGCGGAAGGCTACACGATCATCGACGCCGAGGACGGCCTCTCCGGCATCGAGGCCGCCATCCGGGAGGAACCCGCGCTCATCCTCCTCGACGTCAACCTTCCCGCCGTGGACGGCTACGAGGTGGTGGCGATCATCAAGTCCTTCCCCGCCTTCGCGAACACGCCCGTCATCGCGGTCACCGCCTACGCGATGGAGGGCGACCGGCAGCGCACGCTCGTGGCCGGATGCGATGGCTACATCCAGAAGCCGATCGACGTGGACACCTTCCCGCGCCAGGTGGCGGAGTTCCTGTCCGGCAAGCGCGAGCACGTGGAGGCGCGCGAGGAAGGCGTGTACCTGCGCGAGCTGAACCAGCGCCTCGTGTACCGGCTCGTGAACCAGGTGGAAGAGCTCAAGCGCCTCAACGCGCACTTCGTCCGCCGCGCCACCCAGCTCGCGGAGCTGCACCGCGCCGTGCAGGACATCACCTCCGAGGCGGGCGTGAAGGGCATGCTCGAGCAGCTACTGCCGGGGCTGTCGCGCGCGCTCGGTACCCTCAGCCTCACCGTCAACATCCCGGACAGCGACGTGCGCGTGAACGCGGAGGGCGTGGACAACCAGCCGCGCACACGCAGCGTGCTGTCGGGAACGGGCGTGACGCCCGCCGACGACTGGCAGGAGGTGGACTGGACGCTGCCGCTCGCCGTCCGCGGCCACTCGCTGGGCTCCATGGTGGCGCGCCACGTGCTGCCGCCGGGCGCCAAGGCGGACGAGGAGCAGCTCCTCAACATCGTGGCCAACCAGGTGGCCATCGCCGTGGAGAACTCGCGTCTCTACCAAGGCGTGGTGCGGCGCGCGGCCGAGCAGGCCAGCCTCGTGGAGGCGGGCCACCTGCTCGCGAGCAGCCTGCAGGTGAACGAGGTGCTGCAGCGCTTCACCGAGCTCATCCGCACGCGTCTCGGTGTCGACGTCGTGCGCATCTGGCTGCGGGAGGCGTCCCACGAGTACCGCCTCTCCGCCCAGGCGGGGCTCGCGGAAAAGCCCAGCTTCGCGCGCATCCGCTTCGAGCCCGGCGAAGGCGCGGTGGGCTGGGTGATGGAGCACCTCACGCCGCTCGTGATGCCTGATCTCCAAGTCGATCCCCGCTTCCGCGAGCGGGAGTGGGCGCGCGCGGAGGGCCTGCTCTCCTGCGTGGGGGTGCCGCTCATGCTCGGCGATACGCCCCTCGGCGTCCTGATGTCCTGGAGCCGCGAGCGGCGCGAGTTCAACGCCGACGAGATCAAGCTCGCGGAGGCGCTCGCCACCTCCGCCGCCGTCGCCATCCGCAATGCGCGGCTGTACGAGGAGACGCAATTGCGCCTGCGCCACACGGAGACGCTGGTGGCGGTGAGCCAGGCGGTGGGCTCCACGCTGGATATCTCCGAAGTGCTGCGCCGCGCCACACGGGAGATGGCGCGGGCGTTCGGGGCGGACATGGGCGCGGCGTGGATGGCCACCCCCGCGCGCAACGGCTTCATCCCCCTCGTGGGCTACCACATCCCGAAGGAGATCCTCGGCGCCCTCACGGGCACCAGCCTCGCCGTCGACGACCCCTTCGTGCTGGCCATGAAGCAGGACCAGCGGCCCGTCTACGCCAGCGAGAGCGCGACGGACGCGCGCTTCAAGCATCCGCTCACGTCGGGCCTCGACCACCGCTCGGTGCTCGTGCAGCCGATCTTCTGGCAGGGGCAGCTCATCGGCGCCTTCAGCATCGTGTGGCTGCACGACACGCACGCGTTCACTCCCGAAGAGCTGAGACTGGCGGAGGGCATCGCCTACCAGGGGGCGGTCGCCATTGAGAACTCGCGGCTCTACGAGGGCGTCAAGCAGCAGATGGCCGAGCTCAAGCAGACGCAATCGCAGCTCGTGCAGTCCACCAAGCTCGCCGCCATCGGCGAGCTGGCCGCCAACGTCGCGCACGAGATCAACAACCCGCTCACCACCGTGCTCGGTTTCGCCTCCTTCATCGCCGAGCGCCTGAAGGACGGCGACCCCATGAAGGAGGAGATGGGCCTCATCCAGGAAGAGGCCTCGCGCGCGCGCGACATCGTGCGCGACCTGCTGCAGTTCAGCCGGCAGCGCGACTTCATGCCGGAGGCGGCCGACATCAACGTCGCGCTCGAGCAGGTGGTGACGATGGTGCGCCGGCAGGGCGCTCTCAACGCCGTCACCGTGAAGGAGGCGTACACGTCCGGCCTGCCCATGGTGGAGATGGACGTGCCGCGCATCAAGCAGGTCTTCCTGAACATCATCAACAACGCGGTGTACGTGATGCCGAAGGGCGGCACCCTCACCATCCGCAGCGCCGCCATCGCCGACGGCGTGCAGGTCGCCTTCGAGGACAGCGGCCCCGGCATCGCGCCCGAGCACCTCGACCGCATCTTCGATCCCTTCTTCACGACGAAGCCCGAGGTGAGCGGCACGGGTCTCGGCCTCTCCGTCAGCCTCGGCATCGTCCAAAGTCACGGCGGCCGCATCGACGTGGAGACGGAAGTCGGCAAAGGCTCCACCTTCATCGTGAGCCTGCCCCTGACGCCCGAGGTGGAAGCACCGCAGGCTTGAAGTGATCTACATGGGGGCGTCTTGATCTACATGGGGGCCTCGAAGGGCCCCCAACCCCCCGTCACGATCTCTCACGGTGCTCGGCGCGGCACTCGCACCGGCACCGCCACCCGGAACGCACTCCTTTAGCGGTTTAGCGGTTGTCCGCCGGCGGGGATTGGGGGCCCTTCGGGGCCCCCATGTTAATAAGTAAATACCTATGCCCGACCAACCACTACGGGGTCAGGCCGCGCTTGTTACCGGCGCCAATTCCGGGATCGGGGAACGCCATCGCGGGGGGCTGGCGGCGGCGGGGGCCTCGGTCGTCGTCAACTACGTCAGTGATCCCGACGCCGCCGCGCGCGTGGTGGCCGGCATCGAACGCGCGGGGGGTGCGGCGATGGCGGTGCGCGCGGACGTCTCGCGCGAGGACGACGTGACCGCCATGTTCGACACGATGCTCTCCGCGTGGTCCGCCATCGACATCCTCTTCAACAACGCGGGACTGCAGCGCGACGCCCCCGCCACCGAGATGACGCTCGCGCAGTGGAACACGGTGCTCGCCGTCAACCTCACGGGCATGTTCCTGTGCGCGCGCGCCGCGAGCCAACGACGGAGATGGGCGTTTTTCAGCGCCCTGCTAGAGCAGGTCCGACGCGACCTTGGCGGCGCCCAAAAGCGGAGCACGGGGCTCGATGACCACGTGGACGGGAAGGGACTGCATGAGCGGGGTGAGGCGGCCTTTCTCGCGGAAAGCCTTGATGAAGGTGGAGTCGGTGAGCTTGGCGAGGATCTTGGGCGCGATGCCGCCGGTGATGACGACGCCGCCCACGGCGAGGGCTTTGAGCGCGAGGTTGCCGGCTTCCGCGCCGTAGACCGAGACGAACACGTCGAGCGTCTTCACGCACAGCGGGTCGCCGCCGGCGAGCGCCAGCTCGGTGATGGTGGCGCTGGGGTCGCCGTCGAGCAGGCGCGCGGCGACGGTCGTCGACTCCGGCACCACCGCCGCCTCGCGCAGGAACCGATAGATGTTGTACAGGCCGGGGCCGGAGAGCACCCGCTCGTAGCTGACGCGGCCGAACTCGCGCCGGAGGAAGCGGAGCAGGTCTTCCTCGAGGTCCCCTCGGGGCGCGAAGTCCGCGTGCCCACCCTCGGTGGCGATCACGGTGCGGCGCACGCCGTCGCTGACGATGATCGCCTCGCCGAGGCCGGTGCCCGCCGCGATGACGGCGATGTTGCCGCGCCTGGGCACGCCCGACTGCAGGCAGCGCAATTGCTCTTCGCCGAGCATGAGCACGCCGTGCGCGGCCGCTTCGAGGTCGTTCAGCAGCCGCGCGCGCGCCGCGCGCAAGGTGTAGGCGAGCATGCGCTCGTCCACCTCCCACGCCAGATTCGTGGCCACGCAGCGGCCGTCCACCACGGGGCCCGCGATACCGATGCACAGGGCGGCGATGTCGCCCCGGGGCCCCGCGTCGAGGAAATGGTCGATGGCGGCCTCGAGGCTGTCGAAGTCCCGGCTGGCGAGGGTGGCCTCGCGCGTGAGCGTGAGGCCGGCGCCCTCGCGCACGAAGAGGGCGAGCGCCGTCTTCGTGCCGCCGACGTCGCCGGCCAGGATCACGCTACTTCACGGTGCCGGCGTAGATGCCCATGACGGTGGCGAGAAACTTCAGCGCGTCGGGCTTCTTCCGCTGGAACGAGTTGCGTCCGATGATGGAGCCGAAGCCGCCGCCGTCACGGATGGCGCGCACCTCGTCGAAGACCGCCTCGTCCTTGTTGGCGGCGCCGCCCGAGAAGATCACGATGCGCCGGCCGGCGAAGGCGGCCTGCACGACGTGCCGCACCCGCTCCGCGGGCGTGCTGATCGGCACGGCTTCCTTTTCGTAGACCTTCTTCGCCGCGTCCTGCTCGAGGTGCGCGGCGGGCAGCTTCACCTTGATGACGTGGGCCCCGAGCTGGGCGGCGATGTGCGCGGCGTAGGCGGTCACGTCGATCCCCGTCTCGCCTTCCTTGCTGAGGCCCGAGCCGCGCGGATAGGACCACACCACCACCGCGAGGCCGTTCTGCTTGGCCTCCTCCGCGATGGCGCGGATGCGCCCGTACATGTCCAAACGATGCGCCGAGCCGGGATAGATGGTGAACCCCACCGCCACGCAGCCGAGGCGCATGGCCTCCCGGACGGAACCGGTCATGGCCTGGTCGGGATCGCGCTCGTCGAGCAGCACGTCGTGGTTGTTCATTTTCAGGATGAGCGGGATGCGGCCCGCGAACTCGCGCGCGCCCGCCTCCAGGAATCCGAGCGGCGCCGCGTACGCGTTGCAGCCCGCCTCGATGGCGAGCTCGAAGTGGTAACGCGGGTCGTAGCCGGCGGGATTGGGCGCGAAGCTGCGCGCGGGGCCGTGCTCCATGCCCTGGTCCACGGGCAGGATCACGAGCTTGCCGGTGCCCGCGAGCGTGCCCGAGTTCAGCAGGCGCGCGAGATTCGTCAGCGTGCCCGGGTTGTCGCTTCCATACCAGCTCAGGATCTCCCTCACGCGGTCGGTCATTCCCCTGGCCTCCTCAACGGCGTTCGTCGTAGAAGTCTGCTGCAAGCGCGGCGTCCTCGAGGCTGCCGATGAGCAGCGGCGGGCGCTGGTGCCCCGACGTGGGCTCGATGTCGAGAATACGCCTGCTGCCCGTGCTCGCGCGGCCACCCGCCGCGGATGAGCGAGCCTCGCGGTGAGCGTACGGGCGAGGAAGCGCCGCGTCAACCGGGAGTCCGCCTCAGCCTGCTGTCGATCGTCAACCGGGGCCAGCTCACGCGCGTGCGGCATGACGACGCGCGCACCGGCTTGGCGCTTGACTCGCGGGGACCCTTGCCAAATAGTAGGGCACCCAAGTCGGGGCTGTGACGAGCGATCGGAGGGCGGTTGCTTCATTACGCATTGTCCCGCGTCATCTGGCTCGCACCCACGCTCCTCGCGATGGCGCTCGTGACCTTCCTGGTGATGCACGCCACGCCGGGAAGTCCCCTCGATCCCGTCGCCGAAGGCGCCAATCCGCTGTCGCCGGAGGCGCAAAAGAACCTCGCCGCCCACTACGGGCTCGATCGGCCGCTGCCGCAGCAGTTCGCCATCTTCGTCGGCAACGCCGTGCGCGGCGATTTCGGCAACTCCTTCGTGTACAAGACGCGCTCCGTGCGCGAGATCCTCGCCCAAGCCTTGCCCGTCTCCCTCTTCCTCGGCGTCATGGCCCTCGCCATCGCGGTCACGGGCGGCATCGCGCTCGGCGTCCTCGCCGCCGTCTACCAGAACCGCGGCTGGGATTATCTCTCGGTGGGGGTCGCGACCTTCGGGGTGGCGGTGCCGAACTTCGTCCTCGCCGTCTTTCTCATCGTGCTCTTCTCGCTGATGGTGCCGCTCTTTCCCACCGGCGGGTGGGACTCGCCGCGCCACTGGGTGCTGCCCACGATCACGCTGGCGCTGGCGCCGCTCGGCATCGTGGCGCGCTTCACCCGCGCCAGCATGCTGGAGGTCATCCGCGCCGATTACACGCTGACCGCCCGCGCCAAGGGCCTCGGCGAGGCGCCCGTCATCCTCAAGCACGCCCTCAAGAACGCGTTCATTCCCGTGGTGACGCTGCTGGGGCCGATGTCGGCGGCGGTGGGCACGGGCTCCTTCTTCGTGGAGTCGATCTTCCGCGTGCCCGGCATGGGCCGCTTCTTCGTGGAGTCGATGACCGGACGCGACTACCCGATGATCATGGCGGTCGTGCTCACGTACGGCGGCTTCCTCGCCGTCATGAACCTCGTCGTGGACCTCCTCTATGGCGTTCTCGACCCCCGCATCAGGTACTAGCCTCGACGTCCCCCTCGTGCCGGCGCCCACGGCGGCGGCGACGAGCAGTCTCTATCGCGATGCGCTGCGCCGCCTCGCCCGCAACCGCCTCGCCCTCGCGGGCGGCGTCGTGGTGCTGCTCATCCTGCTCGTGGCCATCTTCGCGGAGGCCCTCGCCCCGCTGCCGTACACGAAGACGAACTTCGGGCGGCTCACGGAAGCGCCCTCGCGCGACTATCCCTTCGGCACCGACCAGATCGGCCGCGACATGCTCTCGCGCATGATCTACGGGGCCCGGGTGTCGATGATCGTGGGGCTGGGGGCGCAGGTCATCATCGTGCTCATCGGCGTGCCCATCGGCGCCCTCGCCGGCTTCGTGGGCGGGCGCCTCGACACCCTGCTCACGCGTTTCATCGACGTCATGTACGCGTTCCCCCGCCTGCTCTTCGTCATCCTCGTGATGTCGATGCTGGGCGCCGGCCTCACGAACATCTTCATCGCCATCGGGCTCACGGGCTGGGTGGGCATCGCGCGCCAGACGCGCGCGCAGGTGCTGGCCCTCAAGGACAAGGAGTTCGTGGAAGGCGCGCGCGCATTGGGCGCGGGCGCCGGTCGCGTGCTGGTCCGCCACGTGCTGCCCAACGCGCTCACGCCCATCGTCGTCTCCGTCACCTTCGGCATCCCGGAGGCGATCTTCACGGAGGCGGCGCTGTCCTTCATCGGCGTCGGCATCAACCCGCCCACGCCGTCGTGGGGCCAGATGGTGGGTGAAGGGCAGCAATACCTGCGCTCGTCCTGGCACCTCTCCGTGGTGCCGTCCATCGCGATCGCCATCACGATGCTATCGTTCACCTTCTTCGGGGACGGCGTGCGCGACGCGCTCGACCCCCGACAACACTGAGGAGGATGCCCATGGACCAGATGGATCTGCTCGCCCAGCGTCTCGCCGCCGTGGGTGTGGGCCGGCGTGACTTCCTGAAAATCGCGGCGGGCGTGGCCGCGCTCGGCAGCGCCGGGTTCAACGCGCGCCCCGTGTCGGCGGCGCCCAACCTCGCCCCCGGCGAGAAGCTGGCGCGTGAGCAGGTCTTCCGCTACGGCGGCGGCGGCTGGTTCCAGGTGGACCCGAGCAGCCACGACTTCAACAAGGACCTCTACTGCCAGGGCGTGGCCGCGCTGTGGGCCGGCCTCATGAAGTTCAACGCCGACTTCCAGGCCGTCCCCTACGTGGCGACGAAAGCGACGCCGAACCGCGATGCCTCCGTGTGGACGTTCACGCTGCGCAAGGATGCCAAGTGGTCGGACGGCACCGCCTTCACCGCGCGCGACTTCGAGTACTCCTTCAAGCGCCAGCTCGATCCCGCCACCGCCGCCCCCTACGCGTCGTTCCTCTACGACATCAAGAACGGCGAGGCGTTTAACAAGAAGCAGCTCACCGACGCCTCCCAGGTGGGCGTGCGCGCCAAGGACGACTGGACGCTCGAGGTGACGCTCGAAGGCCCGCGCGGCTACTTCCCCGTCCTCAGCGCCTACCTCGCCGCCCTCCCCGGCCATCGCTCCAGCATCGAGAAGCACGGCGACAAGTGGACGGAGGCCGGCAACATCGTCTGCAACGGCCCCTTCGTGCTCGAGTCGTGGGAGCACAACAAGCAGATGGTGCTGCGCAAGAATCCGCACTTCTTCGACGCCAGGAACGTCACCCTCGACAAGGTGATCATCCCCATCGTGCCGGTGGCTTCCGGCGCGCTGCCCTACGACAACAACGAGCTGGACCTCACCTCGCTGCAGACGGGCGATCTCAAGCGGATGCAGACCGACCCCAGGACGTCGAAGGACGTGTTCCGCTACCCGTTCCCGGGCACCTGGTACCTGCTTCCCCAGGTCACGAAGGCGCCCTTCGACAGCGTGCAGGTGCGCCGCGCCGTGGGCCACGCCCTCGACCGCGAGAACGTGGTGAAGGTGGCGCAGGGCTTCGCCGTCCCCGCGCACTCGATGATCCCTCCCGGGTTCCCCGGCGCCCTCGACGACAAGAAGATCCGCGCGCTCCAGCGGTTCGATCCCAAGCAGGCGATGGCCATGCTCAAGGGCACGCCCTACGAGGGCGGCCGGAACTGGCCGAGGATCACGCTGTCGATGCGCGACGAGGCCCTGGGCTCCAAGCCGCTCGCGGAGGCGGTGCAGGCGGTGCTGCTCGAGCACCTGAACATGAAGACGGACCTCGAGCTCCTGGAGCCGCGCGTGTTCCGCGAGCGGCTGTGGAAGCAGGAGCTGCAGTTCGTGTGGATCCGGTGGTTCATGGATTACCCCGACCCGCACAACGAGTACTTCGACACCTTCTACGGCAAGAAGACCACCGGCCGGCGGCAGGCGTGGGCGAACGCCGACTTCGACCGCGCGCTCGAGGAGGGGCGCGACACGCGTGACACCAAGAAGCGCCTCGCGCACTATGCCAAAGCGGAGGAGCTTTTGCAGACGGATGCCGGCTACGTGCCGGTGGCGTGGATCGTCCGCTATGGCGCCGCCAAGCCGTGGGTGCGCGGCCTGCAGAAGAACAAGGCGGGCGAGGTCGTGGTCGAGGGCAACATCTACGTCGACATGCTGCCCCATCTGTACATGGTCGAAAAAGCCTGACGATGGCGGTGGAGACGAGCGAGGCGCGCCTGCGGGCGCAGCTCTACGGCGCGTTCAAGAACCGCGCGATGCTGTATTACCGCATCTTCGACGAGATGCGGCGGGCGCTGGGCGACGAGCAGGCGAGCGAGATCCTGTCGCGCGCCATCTACGGGCGCGGCACGGAGATCGGCGCCGCCTTCGCGCGCCACGGTCCCGCCGACATGGCGGGGCTCCGCGATGCGTTTCTCGCCATGATTCCGGACGACGGCCGGATGTTCGCGGCCGACGTCCAGCGCTGCGATGCGGGCGGTCTCGACATCACGCTCCAGCGCTGCCCGCTGAAGGACGCGTGGCTGGAGGCGGGCGTGCCCGAGGCGGACGTGGCGCGGCTGTGCCGGATCGCGGGCCGGATCGACAACGGCACCTTCGAGGCCGCCGGCTTCGAGTTCTGGGCGGACACGTGGCAGCCGGGACGCGACGGCTGCTGTCATCTTCACGTCCGCCCGGGGAAGGGAGGCTGATCCGCCGCGCTTGAAGACCCTGATCCTGAGATTGATTCCCGGCGGCCTGCTCGTCCTGGCGGCCTTCGCGGTCACGTCGGTGCCGGCCTTCGAGGCCTCGGCGGCGCCCTTCGTGCCCGCGCTGCCCTACGCCGTCTTCATCGGCGGCGTTCTGCTCGCGTGGCGGTTCGAGCGCACGCGCCTCGTGTTCATGCTGATCCTGCTCGCGCTCGCGGAGCGGATCGTGTACGCGGTCGCCGCCGACGCGCCGCCCCGGGGCACGGGACGCATCGTCTACACGGCGGTGGCCGTGCTGCTGCCGCTCAACCTCGCCGCCCTGTCGTGGCTGGGCGAGCGCGGCCGTCTCGGCAGCCGGCTCGCGTGGCTCGCGGGCGCGCTCGCGGCGCAGGTCATCGCGGTGGTACTCGTCTGCCAGCCGGAGGTGGCCGCCGTCGCGGGCGCCCTCAGCCGTCCGGCCCTCGGACCCGTCACGCCCCTGCCCCTGGTGGCGCTCGTCGCCTCGGGGATC
>CAYQQT010000008.1:6639-18654 GCA_964419375.1 uncultured bacterium | reverse complement strand
GCAGATGGAAGGGATTAAGGGTCCCAAGTCATGAATACGGAGATGAGGAAGCACTTCCAGATGACGGAGGAGGTTCTTGCCCTCATGCTCGAGCGGCGGGAAGTTGATGGACGCCCAGGCGCCGAAAAGCGGTGCGCAGGCTCCTCAGGCGCCGGCACCTTCCCAGGGTGGGATGCAGGGCGGCGCATCACAAGGTGGCGCCATGCCGGGCATGAACGGCTCCGCCTCACCATCAACGGCGCCCGGAACGCCCGGCGCTCAGATGAGTGACATGGACCAGATGA
Source organism: uncultured bacterium (assembly GCA_964419375.1). GTDB lineage: Bacteria > Methylomirabilota > Methylomirabilia > Rokubacteriales > CSP1-6 > JBBDXO01. Next base: position 18,370 of record CAYQQT010000008.1, on the reverse strand, counting down.
TGCGCCGGATCGCTGAGCACTCGACGTACATGGAGACGGTGCAGGATCAGGCGATGTTCCAAGCAGGAGATGCTCCGTCACCAGGAGATGCTCGACCAGATGATGCAGCTCATGCAACGGTGATCACAAACCAAATTCTTGCGGTCCGCCTTCTCCACACTGGTGATGACGTCGCCGGCGGGACGGTGTTCGCTCAAGCCCCCTCCTGAGGGGCACGAGCAAACACCATCCTGCCGGCGCCGCGCCCTCGCCTGCGCCACCGCCGGCCACATCGTCACCGCGCGCTACGCCTCAAGCGCCACCCGTGGTGCCATTCCCACCCTCTGGCGTAGCGGAGAGTGAACGACCAAGGGTGCCGCGAGCGCTCTGGGTCGTGGTGTGGGACCACGCTCGCCGGGATTCTCGCCTGCCTCGCCCTGCTGATTCGACAGACGCCCTACACCCTCACGCCTTCATGTTCCTGGGCCAGCCGCTGCTGGTCGTGGCTGTCGCCCTCTTCGGCTGGCGGGTGCTCCGGGACTTGAGGCGACGCGGTTTCGTCTGAGGGTGCGTGAAGACGAACAAGCGGTGCGGAGGGCGTGTCCCTGTTGTGGCGGTCCCGCCCCAGGGCCCAGGCTCCGTTCGCTCCGCCGCCGCCCCGCGGGGCTGCGGGGAAGCAAGGGAATCCAAGGCCTTGTGAAACGGCACCGATGACGCCGACATGGCACTCGGGGTGCACTCCATGCGGGTGATGCTTTCTATACGAGGCGATCGATTGAGCAAGATCTGGTGGACCTGGAGCTTGGTGATTGTCGTCGCGCTGTTGACGATCAGTCAGAGGAGGATCGGGCCATGCTGAACTGGAAAGTCGTCACCAAGAGTCTCGCGAGCTTCGGGGCGATCAGCTTCGTGCTCTGCGTCGGCTATGGGTTGCTCGCCCCGGCCGCCTTTCATCCGTCGTGGCTGCTGGAAGCGCTCCTGCCCGGCTTCAAGTGGCTGGGCTTCGGCAGCTTCGTGTTGGGCCTGATCGAGAGCGTGCTCTACGGCGCGTGGGCGGGCGTCCTCTACTCGGCGCTCTACAACTACTTCGCGGGGCGCGCCGCCCGCGAGGCCGAGCGTCGGCTCACGACCGTGCGGGCCGCGTGAAGCGGCCGGCCGGTAAGGAAGGGAGCGCAGCATGCACGGTGAGAACATCGGGTTCGGGTACGGCTTCTGGTCGCTCGTCCTGGTCAACGTGGGCATCTTCGTGCTGCTCACGCTCTCGTATCTGACACCCGTCAAGCGGCGCGAGTGGCGGTCGTTCGGCGTCTTCACGGCCTTCGTGATCGCGCTGTTCACCGAGATGTACGGCTTCCCGCTGACGATCTACGTCCTGACGGCAATGCTGGGGACCCGGTACCCGGCTCTGAATCCCTTCTCGCACGCGTCGGGGCATCTCTGGATCACGATCCTCGGCGGGGGTGCGGGGATGTCGGTCGTCATCCACATCGTCTCCAACGGGCTGATGCTCGGCGGGCTCCTCGTCATGGGCGCGGGCTGGTACCGGATTCACCGTGCACAAGGAGCGCTCGTCACCGACGGGCCGTACGCGTGGGTGCGCCATCCCCAGTATTCGGGGCTCTTCCTGATCACCATCGGGATGCTCGTGCAGTGGCCCACGCTCGTCACGGTCGCCACCTGGCCGATCCTGATCGCGGTGTACTACCGCCTCGCTCGCCGCGAGGAGCGCGAGGCCGTGGTCGCGTTCGGTGATGCCTATCGCGCGTACGAGGCGCGGGTGCCGATGTTCGTGCCCCGCCTCGGGGCCGGCCGCGCCGCCGAGCCGCGGTGGGGCGCGCGATGAGTGCGTCAGCCGCGGCCCTGGACTTGCGCGTGCGGCTCTTGCCGGAGCCGTGTCTGTGGTGCTGGGAGATCGTGGACCGGCATCGAGGTGGTGCGCTGATACGCAGCAGCTGGACTGGCGAGTGGACGGGCTATGAGACGCCGGGGGAAGCCCTCGCGGCCGGGCACGCTCGTCTCGCTGCGCTCCGGTCCGTCGCCGGCGGCCGCACCAGCGGCGAAGGCTGCAGGAAAGGAGAGAGCGCGGCATGAGCGAGCGTTTCGGCAACTACGGCTTCTTCGTCAGAAGACATGTCGCGCTCGTGCTGGCGGCGCTGGTCGCTGGGGCCAGCGCGCCCGGCTTGGCATGGGCCCAGGAGCGCGGCTGGGAGTGGGGCGGGGGCATGCACCCGATGTCGTGGATGTGGGGGGCCTGGGGGCTCGGGATGATGGTGATGATGCTGGTGTTCTGGGGCGTCGTGATCACGGGCATCGTGCTCGCCATTCGCTGGCTCGCCGGCCAGGGTGAGAAATCGCGATCGGATCGGGCCTTCGACATTCTCCGCGAGAGGTACGCGCGAGGCGAGATCAACAAGGACGAATTCGAGGCGAAGCAGCGCGATCTTCGCTGAGGAAGGACGACCATGAGTGAGTTCCTGGGAAACTACGGCTTCTTCATTCTGATCGCGCTCTTGATGGTGATCTGCCATCTCGGCCACGGTGGTCATGGCGGTCGCGGCCGCCGGGACGACGAGCGCGGCAAGGGCGGCTCCTCACCGGGCGGCGGACACCAACACTGACCCATGCGGCAAACGGGAGGAAACCCATGCATCCATTGAACTGGAAGGTCATGACGTGGTCCCTGGGACTTTTCTGCGCGGTCTCGTTCGTGCTGTGCGTGCTCTACGGGCTGGTGGTCCCGAAGACGTTGCACATGGTGCAGCTCCTGGAGATCACGCTGCCCGGGTTCCGATGGCTGAGCCCGGGGAGCTTCGTGCTCGGTCTCGTCGAGAGCTTCCTGTACGGCGCCTACGCGGGCCTGGTCTTCACGCCGATCTACAACCTCGTAGCCCGGCGGTGTCACTGACCGGAGGCCGGAAAACGAAGGATAAGGAGACGAACCATGGTGAAGGATCCCGTGTGCGGAATGAACGTGGACGAGAAGAAGGCGACGACTGTCACCTACGACGGCAAGACTTACTACTTCTGCTCGACCGGGTGCAAGGCCAGCTTCGAGAAGGCCCCGAGCAAGTACACCGCGAAGTAGGAGAGCGACTTTAGGCGAGCGGGCAATGACGACGAAAGAATACGACGTCATCATCGTGGGGGCGAGCTTTGCCGGGCTCGCGGTCGCCCGCCAGCTTCGTGGCCGGATCCTGCTGCTTGATCGCCACGAGGTGGGCGAGGTGCAGACGTCCGCCTGCGGCACGCCCTTGTGGGTTCCGGAGACGCTCGGCGTCGAGCGGAGCGTGCTCCAGGTGCACCGAACGGTCGTGGTCCACGCCCCGACCCGCACCGTCCTCTACGACATCTCGGACGTCCCCTATTGCACGTTCGACTACCGCACCTTCTGCCGCGGGCTGCTCGAACAGACCCAGGTCCGCGTCCTTCGGACTCCGGTCACGCGAATCCGAGACGGTACGGTCGAGACGGAGGCCGGGCGATTCGAGGCGCCGTGCATCGTGGACTGCTCGGGCTGGCGAAGCCCCCGGCTGCGCGGCGATCACGTATCGGGTCCGGTCAGCTTCGGTCTGGAGACGGTCGCGGACTACCAGGGGGACGCCCTGTACTTCTGGGCGGCCCCGGGCCCGCTCCCCCACGTGATCAGCTGGGTCTTTCCGACCGGCGCCGCCAGTCGCGTCGGCGTCGGCAGCTACGCCGGCCACTCCAAACTGAAGGGGCCGCTCGCCTCGTTCATGGACGGGCTCGGCATGACGCCCACCCGTTATCACGGGACGTACTTCCCGTCGGAGCTGCGGGCGCCGACGGCCGGCACCGTGTTCGTCGTCGGCGACGCGGCAGGCCAGTGCCTGCCATTCACGGCCGAGGGAATCCGCCCGGCCCTCTACTTCGGCGAGCAATGCGGTCTCATCGTCCAGCGTGTCATCGACGGCCGCGTCTCCCTGGCGGAAGGCCTTGGGGAGTACTGCCGACGTGTCCGCGCCTACCGAGGGACGTACCGGCGGCTCCAGTGGGCGCAGTGGATGGTTCAGCGAGTGCCGCGCCGGTGGCTCGGCGGCATGGCGGAGACCGCGCGGCGAACCCAGCGGTGCTGGTGGCCTCAGTACGTCCGTTTCGGCCGGCTCCAAGACCGTCGAGCGCAGGGCATCGACGACGTCTCTGCCGTCCGCCCGGCGGAGCACGCGGCGAGTGAGCTCCGGCGGGGCGCGCGCGGCGATGAAGAGCGAGGGTGAAGACGATGGAAGCCAAACAGCAGAAGTTCTCGATCGGCTACTTCATCGCTGCGCTGATGCTGCTGTTTCTCCTGCAGTCCGTGCTCTTCGCGCCCCACGCGGAGAACGTGTCGTACAGCGAGTTCAAGGCGCTCGTGAGGAAGGGCAAGGTCAGCAACCTCGTCCTCGACAAGCAGACGATCAGCGGGACCCTCGCGACCGACGGCCTCGAAGGGCTGCTCCCCAAGGAGAAGATCGAGGAGCTGAAGCGCGCGGAGGGCGCGACGCACCGATTCACCACCGCGCGCGTGGACGATCCCGGGCTGGTGGCCGAGCTCGAAGCAGCCAAGGTCAAGTTCGCCGGGCGCGTGGAGAACACCTGGCTCTCGGCGCTCCTCTCCTGGGTCCTTCCTGCCGTCATCTTCGTCGGCGTCTGGGTGGTCCTCATGCGCCGCTTCAACCCGCAACAAGGGCTCATGGCCATCGGCAAGAGCAAGGCCAAGGTGTACGTCGAGCACGAGACCGGCGTGACCTTCGACGACGTCGCCGGCATCGACGAGGCACGCGGCGAGCTGATGGAGGTCGTGGACTTCCTCAAGAACCCCGACCGCTACCGCCGCCTTGGCGGGAAGATCCCGAAAGGGGTGCTGATCGTCGGCGCCCCCGGCACCGGCAAGACGCTGCTGGCCAAGGCCGTCGCCGGCGAGGCGGGGGTGCCGTTCTTCAGCCTGAGCGGGTCGGACTTCGTGGAGATGTTCGTCGGGGTCGGTGCCGCGCGTGTGCGCGACCTCTTCGCCCAGGCCCAGGAGAAAGCTCCGAGCATCATCTTCATCGACGAGCTGGATGCGCTCGGCAAGGCGCGCAGCATCAGCCCGATCGTGGGTGGCCACGACGAGCGCGAGCAAACCCTGAATCAACTGCTCGCGGAACTGGACGGCTTCGACACTCAGAAGGGCGTCATGATTCTGGCGGCGACGAACCGACCGGAAATCCTCGACCCCGCCTTGCTGCGACCCGGTCGCTTCGACCGCCAGGTCGTCCTCGACCGTCCCGACCTGAAGGGACGGGAGATGATCCTTCGCGTGCACGTCCGCGGCGTCAAGCTCGCCCCCGGCCTCGATCTCTCCCTGGTGGCGGCAAGGACGCCAGGTCTCGTCGGCGCCGACCTCGCCAACCTCGTCAACGAGGCCGCGCTGCACGCCGCGCGCGAGGGGAAGGATGCGGTCGACATGGCGGACTTCGACGAGGCCATCGACCGCGTGGTGGTGGGGATCGAGCGGAAGTCGCGCGTGATCAACCCGAAGGAGAAGGAGATCGTCGCCTACCACGAGGCGGGTCACGCGCTGGTCGCCGAGTCCCGCATGCATGCGGACCGGGTCGCGAAGATCTCCCTGATCCCGCGTGGTGTGGCGGCGCTCGGGTACACGCAGCAGAAACCGACCGAGGACCGGTACCTCATGACGCGCGCCGAGCTCCTGGATCGGCTCGACGTGCTGCTCGGCGGCCGTGTGGCGGAAGAGCTCATCTTCGGCGACATCTCGACGGGAGCCCAGGACGACCTCCAGCGGGCCACCGACATGGCGCGCGCCATGGTCGCCCGCTACGGGATGAGCGAGGCCCTCGGCCTCGCGACGTTCGAGGCGCCCCGCCAGGCGCTCTTCCTCAACGTCCCGTCGATGGCCCAGCGCGAGTACAGCGAGGAGACCGCGCGGCGGATCGACGCGGAGATCGAGCAGCTCCTGAAGACCGCGCACGGCCGAGTCCGCGAGACCCTTACGGCCAGGCGAGAGGTGCTCACGTCACTGGCCAAGCTCCTGATCGAGAAGGAGGTCGTGAGCAAGGCGGACCTGGATGCGCTCCTGGCGTCCGCGGCGGCGTCGCGGTCAGCAGCGTGATGAGGAAGGAGAGCGATGAGAAAGCACATTCTGTATCCCACCGATTTCTCGCCGGGTGCCGAGGCTGCGTTTGCCCGTGCCCTGGAGACCGCGCGGCGCGAGCACGGCGAGTTGATCCTCGTCCACGTCCTGGAAGGGCTCACCTGCGCGCGCGGGCGAAGAGGGCGGGTGTTCCCGCCAGCGATGTGCTCGCGGAGGGCTGGGTGCCGGGTTGGGCCAAAGTGATGCTGGGCAGCGTGGCTGAGCGCGTCATCGTCCTGGCTCCCTGTCCCGTCCTGACCGTGCGGGGGAAATGAAGCCGATGGCCGAGTCCGTCCACGCCTATCTCTTGCTGAGCGGCGGCCTGGCCGTCGTCTGGCTGATCCTCTATGCCGGGCGGGCCGGCTTCCGCCCCCAGATGTTGCGCGTCAGCCTCGCGACGATGCCGCTGGGACTGACCGAGCCCGTGTTCGTCCCCGCGTACTGGAACCCGCCGACGCTCTTCGACCTTGCCCGGCGCACGGGATTCGACCTCGAGAGCCTGCTCTTCTCGTTCGCCATCGGCGGAATCGTCTTCGCCGCGTACGATGCCCTGTCGGGAACGGCGCCTGTCGACAGCATCAGAGACGAGCGCCACGATCCCCACCGCTACCATCTCGCCGCCGTCCTAGCTGCACCCGCTGTCTTCCTGCTTCTCTTGGCCACCACGAGACTGAACCCGATCTATGCGGCCGCGGTCGCGCTCGTGGCGGGTTTCGTCGCGACGCTCTATTGCCGCCCGGACCTCTGGGCCAAGATGCTCGTCAGCGGCGTCCTGTTCCTCGCCCTGTATTTCATCGTCTTCGCCACCTTCAACCTCGCGTTCCCCGGCTATGTCGCCGCCGTGTGGAATCTCGCCGCGCTGTCCGGCGTGTTCGTCGCGGGCGTGCCGCTCGAGGAGCTGATGTTCGCCTTCACGTTCGGCCTCTACTGGTCGAGCGTCTACGAGCACTTGGCCTGGAAGAGGAGCCGCCGGGGCACGAGCACCCGCGGGCGAGGCGCGTCGGCGAAGCGGACGGAGGCCGCATGACGGCGCACCGTGAAGTGAGCCGCGATCCGATCACCGGTGTGCAGATCCGGATCGGCGTCATGGGTTCGGCGAGCGAGCCGGCGGACCCGGCCGTCGTCGCTCTCTGCCGGCGTCTCGGGCGGGCGATCGCCGAGCGCGGCGCCTGCCTGCTGACCGGCGCCTGCCCGGGGCTCCCGCACGAGAGCGTGCTCGGCGCCAAGGAGACCGCGGGCCACGTCGTCGGCATCTCGCCGGCCGCCACGCTGCGCGAGCACGTGGAGACGGTCCACGGTCTCTCCGCGCACGCGGACAGCGATGGCCTGATGCGCTGGCTCCGCACCGCCAGCCGGCCCCCGGAGCGTGCGTTCGCCGTCCATGGCGAGCCCGGGCCCGCGCAGGCCCTGGCAACGAGGATCGAGAAGGAGCTGGGCTGGGCGGTCGACGTCCCCGCGTATCGCGACCGCGTGGCGATCGAGTGAGCAAGGATGGAGGGGTAGAGATGAGCGTTCCGTCATTGACCACCGGAGTTGCGAACGACACGCGGGAAAGCGTACGCGTCGAGTTGCCGGTGTCCGGCCTCGAGTGCCCGGCCTGCGTCCAGTCGCTCCAGAGCGCGCTGCGTGCACTGGCGGGCGTGACGCGCGCGACCGTCAACCTCGCCACCGGGCGTGCCTTCGTGGAGTACGACCCCGGGAAGACGGGCCTCGCCGCGATCCATGAGGTGATGAAGAGGGCGGGCTACCGGGTGGGCACCGCGACGGCGCGCTTCGCGATCAAGGGGATCATGTGCGCTTCGTGCGTCACGAAGATCGAGCGGGCGCTGGACTCGACGCCGGGCGTGCTCGACGCCAGTGTGCGGATCGGGACGGAAGAAGCCGTCGTCGAGTACTTGCCCGGCGTGACGGATCTCGCGGTGGTGAAGGCCGCCGTGAGCTCGGCCGGGTATCGCGTGGCCGACGCTCCGCCCCCCGCGAGTCGGTCAGCGGTCGACGCCGAGAGCGAGGCCAGGGAGCGCGAGTACCGGACCCTGATGCGCCAGTGGTGGTTCGGCGCGGCCGTCGGGACCTTCACGATGATCATGAGCTACCCGTGGCTTTTCCCCGGCCTGCGAGCGATCTTCCCCCGGGAGAGCCACCGGCTCTGGTGGATGTGGGCGTTCATGGGTGTGGCGTCGCTGGCGGTCATCCTCTACAGCGGCCGTCATTTTTTCACCGGGGCCTGGGAGGCGCTCAAGCACCGCTCGGCGACCATGCACACCCTGATCGCGCTCGGCACCGGCGTGGCGTGGGTGTACTCGACCATCGTCCTCCTCTTCCCGCGGATCTTCCCGTCCTCCGAATTCCTCGACGTCTACTACGATGTCACGGTGGTGGTCATCGCCCTCGTGGACCTCGGCCTGGCCATGGAGCTGCGCGCCAAGGGCCGGACCTCGGAGGCGATCAAGAAGCTGATCGGGCTCCAGGCCAGGACCGCGCGTGTCGTGCGCGACGGCAAGGAGCTCGACGTCCCGGTCGAGGAGGTGCTGGTCGGCGACGTCGTCGTCGTCCGTCCGGGGGAGAAGGTCCCGGTGGACGGCGAGATTGTCGAGGGCGCCTCCGCCGTCGACGAGTCGATGGTCACCGGCGAGTCGCTCCCCGTCGAGAAGAAGGTCGGCGACGAGGTGATCGGCGCGACGATCAACAAGACCGGCGCCTTCCGGTTCCGCGCGACGAAGGTGGGCAAGGACACCGCCCTCGCCAACATCATCCGGATGGTCCAGGACGCGCAGGGGTCGAAGGTGCCCGTCCAGCGCCTCGTCGACGTCGTGTCGGGCTACTTCACGCCTGCCGTGGCGATCCTGGCGATCCTCGGGTTCATGATCTGGTACACGTTCGGGCCGCCGCCGGCGCTGGTCTACGCCCTCATCGTCGCGGTGACGACGCTCATCATCGCCTGCCCGTGTGCCCTCGGCATGGCGACGCCGATGTCGCTCACCACGGGCGTCGGGCTCGGCGCGCGCAACGGCATCCTGATCCGGAGCGGCGAGGCGCTGCAGACCGCGCAGAAGCTCCAGACGATCATCCTGGACAAGACGGGCACCATCACGCACGGGAAGCCGGTGCTCACCGACGTCCTGGTGACCGGCGGGCGGCGCGAAGAGGAGCTGCTCCGTCTGGTGGGGGCCGTGGAGAAGTCGTCGGAGCATCCGCTGGCTGCCGCGATCGTCGAGGGCGCGGCGGCGCGCGGGCTCGCGCTGCCGGCCGTGGAGGCGTTCAACGCGATCCCGGGCCACGGCATCGAGGCGCGCGTCGAAGGCCACGCGATCCTCGTCGGGAACCTGAAGCTCATGCGGGACCGGACGATCGCGCTGGGGGAGCTCGAGGCCCACGTCTCCCGGCTCGCCGACGAAGGCAAGACGCCGATGTACGTGGCCGTCGACGGCGGCGCCGCCGGCATCGTCGCCGTGGCCGACACGGTCAAGGACGACTCGAAGGAGGCGATCCAGGGCCTGACGGCCATGGGCCTCGAGGTCGTGATGATGACGGGCGACAACGAGCGGACGGGCAAGGCGATCGCCCGCCAGGTCGGCATCGAGCGCGTGCTCGCCGAGGTGCTTCCTCAAGATAAAGCGTTCAACGTGCAGAAGCTCCAGCTCGAGGGCAAGCAAGTGGGCATGGTTGGCGACGGGATCAACGACGCGCCCGCGCTGGCGCAGGCCGACGTCGGATTCGCGATCGGCACGGGGACCGACGTGGCCATCGCCGCGTCCGACGTGACGCTCATCAAGGGGAGCCTGCGCGGCGTGGTCCTCGCCATCGAGATCAGCCGGGCCACCATGCGCAACGTCTACCAGAACCTCGCCGGCGCCTTCGTCTACAACGCCCTCGGCCTTCCGGTCGCCCTCGGGGTCCTGTACCCGTTCCTGGGCATCCTGCTCTCGCCGCTCCTCGCCGCGCTGGCGATGTCGTTCAGCTCGGTGACGGTGATCGCCAACGCCAACCGGCTGAAGCGCTGGACGCCGCGTCCGGCGAAGGAGCGTGTGCCATGACGTGGGACACGATCGTCGTGAACCTGGTCGGCCTCGCGCTGATCGCGTTCATCGTGTGGTTCTTCTGGCTGGTCAAGGCCAAAGGGGTGAAGGCGGCGCTGACCAGCGCCGGGTACCAGGAGCAGATGGTGCTCGTCAAGGGCGGCTACACGCCCGACGTGATCGTGGTCCAGCGGGGCAAGCCCGTGCGGTTGAACTTCGTGCGCCAGGAATCGGCGTCGTGCAGCGAGATGGTCCTGCTGCCGGCGTTCAACAAGTCCGCGAAGCTTCCCGAGGGCGAGACGGTGCCTGTCGAGTTCCTTCCGACGGAGCCCGGCGAGTACGAGTTCGCCTGCCAGATGGGAATGTTCCGCGGGCGGCTGATCGTGGAGCCATGATGGCCGCGGCGCCGCCGCGGATCTCCCGTCGGCGACTCGACTGGGTCCCCATGGGGCTCGCGCTGTGCGTCTGGCTCTGCACGCTCCCCTTCGTGTTCCTGCTCGTCGCGCCCTGGTTCGGCGTGCGCGTCGCAGTCGTCACGGCCCTGGTGCTCCTCGTGGTCGTCGGAGTGGCCTGCTGGGCGCTCTGCGCTGGGCACCACCTCGGACGGCATCCATCGACGAAGACGGCGGAGCCATGAAACCGGCACGGCAAATCCGCCTCTTGCTGAACGCGGTCGGCGGGGCGGTGCTACTCCTTGTGGGGGTGTACCTCTTCTTCTCGCTCGGCGGCCAGGACCTCGTGAAGCGGCCGGCGCCGCCGACTCCGTCCGAAACGGCCGCGATGGCGGCACCGCCCGGCGGGCGCCCCGACTCGTTCGCCGACATTGCGGACGCCGTCAAGCCGGCGGTGGTCAACATCGCCACGCTCCAGGCGACCCGGCCCGGCCCGCGAGGGGCCGACCCGGTCCGGGAGTTCCTCGAGCGGTACTTCGGTCAGAGCCTGCCCCCCGAGGAGCCGCGACAGAGTCTCGGCTCTGGCGTCATCGTGGATCCGGACGGGTTGATCCTCACCAATAACCACGTGGTCGAGAACGCGCAGATGATCATGGTCCGGCTGTCGGAGGACGAAGAGTATGAAGCGCGTGTCGTCGGCAAGGACCCGCCGACCGACCTCGCGCTCCTGAAAGTTGATGCGCGCCGGCGCCTGCCAGCGTCCAGGCTCGGTGACTCCGATGCCCTCCGCGTCGGCGACTGGGTGCTGGCGATCGGGAGCCCGTTCGGCCTCGAGCAGACCGTGACGGCCGGGATCGTGAGCGCGAAGGGCCGCGTGATCGGCGCCGGTCCCTACGACGACTTCATCCAGACCGATGCGGCCGTGAATCCAGGGAACTCCGGCGGGCCGCTCGTCAACACGCGGGGCGAGGTGGTCGGGATCAACAGTGCGATCTTCAGCGAGAGTGGCGGATCGGTGGGCATCGGCTTCGCCATCCCGATCAACCTCGCGAAGGAGCTGGTTCCGCGGCTCAAGGCGAACGGGCGGGTCGCTCGCGGCTGGCTCGGCGTCGCGATCGCGCCCGTCAGCGCGGAGTTCGCGAAGAAGCTCGGCCGCGCGCGAGAGGGCGCCCTCGTGACGGAGGTCGTGCCGACCGGCCCCGCGGCGCGATCGGGCG
>CAYQQT010000008.1:0-6539 GCA_964419375.1 uncultured bacterium | reverse complement strand
TGAAGACGAGCATCATCGAAGTCAGTGGGATGTTGTCTGTCCTCAGCGCCCGGGGGGTGGAAAAGCAGGTCGCCCGCCTCCCGGGCGTCAAGCGCGTCGAGGTCAACTACGCCGCGGGAAGCGCCACCGTGGTCTACGACGAGACGCGGCTCAACCTCAAGACCCTCAAGGCCCGAGTCCGGGAATGCGGCTACCACTGCGGTGGTGAGCTCACGCCCAAGCACGTGTGCGCGCCCGAGGACCCGCCAGCCGTCGCGGCCGCGCCCGCGCCAATGGCCGGTCATGCGGCACCCGAGGCGGCGGCCCATGCGGCGCATGCGAAGTCCGCCGCGCGTGCCGGCGAGATGGACAGCCCGGCCCACGAGATGGGGCACGGCGCCGGCATGGACATGCAGGCCATGGTGCGCGACATGCGCAACCGCTTCTGGATCTGCCTGGCGTTCAGCGTGCCGATCTTCGTCTACTCCCCGATGGGCGGGGCCTTCACCCCGCCACCGCCGCCGTTCGGCCTGCCGCTCAACCTCTGGCTGTTCGTCCTCGCGAGCGGGGCCGTGCTCTATCCAGGCTGGCCGTTCGTCGTCGCCGCCTGGCGCGCGGTGAACAACGGGGTGCTGAACATGGCGGTGCTCGTGGTGCTGTCCGTCGGCACCGGGTACGTGTTCAGCGTCGGCGCGACATTCTTCTTCCGGGGCGCGCAGTTCTACGAGGCGGTGGCCGTGCTCCTCCTGTTCATCCTGCTCGGGCACTGGCTGGAGATGCGCGCCCGCGCCGGCGCCTCGGCGGCCATCCGCTCGCTTCTCGACCTGGCGCCGTCCATGGCCACCGTGCTGCGCGATGGCCGCGAGGTGGAGGTGCCGACCGCCGAGGTGGCGAAAGACGAGACCGTGGTGATTCGACCCGGCAACAAGATCCCGGTCGATGGCGAGGTGCTGGAGGGTGAGTCCCAGGTGGACGAGTCCATGCTCACGGGCGAGTCGATGCCGGTGGCGAAGAAGCCGGGCGACGCGGTGATCGGCGCGACAATGAACACGAGCGGCAGTTTCAAGTACCGCGCCACCAAGGTCGGCGCGGACACGGCGCTCGCCCAGATCGTGAAGCTGGTGCAGGAAGCGCAGAACTCCAAGGCCCCGGCGCAGCTGCTCGCGGACAGGGCGGCGCAGTGGCTGGTCGTGGTCGCCATCGTCGTCGGGCTCGCCACCTTCGCCGTCTGGTTCTGGTGGATCGGCCAGTCCCTGCTCTTCGCGGTGACCCTGATGATCACCGTGTTCGTCATCGCTTGCCCCGATGCCCTGGGGCTCGCCACGCCGATGGCGGTGATGGTGAGCACGGGCCTCGGCGCCAGCCACGGCATCCTGTTCAAGAACGCCTCGGCCCTCGAGAACGCCACCAAGCTCGACGTGGTGGTGTTCGACAAGACCGGCACCTTGACCATGGGCCAGCCCGAGGTGGTCGAGGTCGTGGCGGGAGCGGACACGACGCAAGATGCCCTGCTCAGCCTGGCCGCCACCGTCGAGCAAGGTTCCGATCATCCGCTGGCGCAGGCCATTCAGCGACGGGCCGAGGGTCTGCCCCGGGAAGCTCTCGCGGGGTTCGTCAACATCGAAGGCAAGGGCGCGCGCGCCCAGGTGGCCGGCCAGGCCGTGCTGCTCGGCAACCGGCGCCTGATGGACGAGGAAAAGGTGAACATGGCGGGCCTGGAGGAGCAGGCCAGCCGGCTGCAGGGCGCCGGGCAGACCGTGGTGCACGTGGCCCATGGCGGCCGGCTTGCGGGCGTGATCGCCATCGCCGACGCACTCCGGCCCACGTCAGCAGCCATGGTGCAGAAGATGCGCGAGCGCGGCGTCGAGGTGGCGATGCTCACCGGTGACAACCGCGCCACGGCCGAGCGCATCGCCAGGAAGCTCGGCATCGAGACCGTACTCGCCGACGTACTGCCGGGACAGAAGGCCGACAAGATCAAGGCGCTGCAAGCCCAGGGTAAGAAGGTCGGCATGGTGGGCGACGGTGTCAACGATGCGCCCGCGCTCACGCAAGCGGACGTGGGCTTCGCCATCGGTGCCGGCACCGACGTGGCGATGGAGTCCGCCGACGTGGTGCTGATGAAGAGCGATCCGTTCGACGTGCTCGACGCGATCGCGCTCTCGCGCGCGACGCTTCGCAAGATGCACCAGAATCTGTTCTGGGCGGTGGCCTACAACGTCGTCGCCTTTCCTGCGGCAGCCGGCGTGTTCTACCCGCTCGTGATCAGCCCGGAGGTGGCGGCGCTCTCCATGTCCGGCAGCTCTGTCCTGGTGGCGGTGAACGCGCTGCTGCTCAAACGGATCAAACTGGGCGGAACGCGTTGAAGGTCCACCCGATGGCGGGACAACCGTCGCCACCCTCGCTCCTGGTGAACGTCCCCAGGCTGGTGACGGCCTACTACACGGAGCGGCCCCACCCGTCGGTTCGCGCCCAGCGCGTCGCGTTCGGCACCTCGGGCCATCGCGGGTCCTCGCTGGACGTCGGCTTCAACGAGGGGCACATCCTCGCGATCACGCAAGCGATCTGTTTCTACCGCAGAGAGCAGGGCATCGACGGGCCGCTATTCCTGGGCTGGGACACGCACGCCCTGTCCGAGCCCGCACGGGTGACCGCTCTCGAGGTCCTGGCGGCCAACGGGGTCGAGGTCATGCTCGACGCCCACGACCGCTTCACGCCAACGCCGGTGGTCTCGCAGGCGATCGTGGCCTACAACCGGGGCCGGGTGGAGGGGCGCGCCGACGGGATCGTGATCACGCCCTCGCACAACCCGCCCGAATACGGGGGATTCAAATACGACCCGCCTTCAGGCGGGCCGGCCGACACGCATGTCACCAGCTGGATCGAGCAGAGGGCCAACGCGCTTCTCGCGGAGGGCCTGCGTGAGGTAGTGCGGGCACCGTACGAGCGGGTCCGACGAACGGCCACGATCCATCCCTTCGACTACCTGGATTCGTACGTCGGCGCCCTCGGGACGGTGATCGACATGGACGTGCTGCGCGGCACGAGACTCAAGCTCGGGGTCGATCCCCTCGGCGGCGCCAGCGTCGGCTACTGGGAGGCGATCGGCGAGCGTTACGGCTTCCGGCTCGATGTCGTGAACCCGGAGGTCGATCCCACGTTCCGATTCATGGCGGTGGACTGGGACGGAAAGATCCGGATGGATCCCTCGTCGCCGTACGCGATGGCCCGGTTGATCGGGCTTCGCGACCGGTTCGACCTGGCCTTCGCCACCGACCCCGACGCCGACCGGCACGGCATCGTGACCCGGGGCACCGGGCTCCTGAGTCCCAACCACTATCTGGCCGCGTCCGTCTGGTATCTCTTTCGGCATCGGCCCGGCTGGCCGGGAACGGCCGCGGTCGGCAAGACCATCGTGAGCAGCAGCATGATCGATCGCGTGGCCGCACGGCTCGGCCGCCGCCTGGTCGAGGTCCCCGTCGGCTTCAAGTACTTCGTGGAGGGGCTCCTCGAAGGTTCTCTCGGCTTCGCCGGGGAGGAGAGCGCTGGCGCCTCGTTCCTCGGTCTGGACGGCACGGTGTGGGCCACGGACAAGGATGGCCTGATCATGGGGCTTCTCGCGGCGGAGATCATGGCCAGGACCGGCCGCGATCCCGGCGAGCACTACCGTGACCTGACGCGCGAGCTCGGCGAGCCGGTCTACGAGCGGATCGACGCCGAGGCCACGCCGGAGGAGAAGGCCGTGCTCCAGCGGCTGTCCGCGGAGACGCTCGGGCTGACCGAGCTCGCCGGCGAGCCGGTCGACGCGGTGCTGACGACGGCCCCCGGTGATGGGAAACCCATAGGTGGTGTCAAGGTCATCACCGAGCATGGCTGGTGCGCGGCACGCCCCTCCGGCACCGAGGCGGTCTACAAGCTCTACGCGGAAAGCTTCAAGGGGCACGATCACTTGCGCAGGATCCAGGAAGAGGCGCAGGCGGCGATCCAGGAAGTCTTCCGGACCAAGGCCGCACGCTGAGCAGGAGACCTCGAATGGTGGCCCTGGTGCGGCCGCGGCGCTCATGAGGCTGGGGCTGGGGGCGCTGGCGAGTGGATGAGGCGCGGCGGACGGGCGAGCGGAGAAGATGAAGATAAGGAGTGAAAAATGGGTAGCGTGCTGTCACGAGACGAGCTCAGCGCCATGGATGCGTACTGGCGGGCGGCGAACTATCTCTCCGTCGGCCAGATCTATCTCCTGGACAACCCCCTGCTCCGCCAACCCCTCACGCCCGAGCACATCAAGCCCCGGCTGCTCGGTCACTGGGGCACGACGCCGGGGCTGAACTTCATCTACGTCCACCTCAACCGGGTGATCAGGAAGTACGACCTCGACATGATCTACGTCTGTGGTCCCGGCCACGGCGGCCCGGGGATGGTCGCCAACACGTATCTCGAGGGCACCTACAGCGAGCTCTACCCGAACGTCTCCCAGGATGCCGAGGGGATGCGGCGCCTCTTCAAACAGTTCTCGTTCCCGGGCGGGATCCCGAGCCACGCCTCCCCCGAGACGCCGGGCTCGATCAACGAGGGCGGCGAGCTCGGCTACTCGCTGGCGCACGCCTACGGGGCTGCGCTCGACAACCCCGATCTGATCGTCGCGTGCGTCGTGGGGGACGGAGAGGCCGAGACCGGCGCTCTGGCGGCCGCATGGCACTCCAACAAGTTCCTCAACCCTGCCACCGACGGCGCCGTCTTGCCGATCCTGCACCTGAACGGCTACAAGATCGCCAGTCCGACGGTCCTCGCCCGGATCGGCCGCCAGGAGCTCGAGAGCCTCCTCGTCGGCTACGGCCATGAGCCTCACTTCGTCGAGGGCACCGACCCCGAGACCATGCACGAGCAGATGGCGGCAAGCCTGGACACCGTGATCGAGCGGATCCGCGCCATCCAGCAGGAGGCGCGGGGCGGGGTGCCGCCCCGGCGGCCACGCTGGCCCATGATCGTCCTGCAGACGCCCAAGGGCTGGACCGGTCCGAAGGAGGTCGACGGCAAGAAGACCGAGGGCTCCTGGCGCTCGCACCAGGTGCCGCTCGCGGAGGTGGCGACGAAGGAGGCGCACCGCAGGCTGCTCGAGCAGTGGATGAGGAGCTACCGGCCCGAGGCGCTGTTCGACGAATCGGGCCGCCTCGTGCCGCAGCTCGCCGCCCTTGCGCCGAACGGATCACGGCGCATGGGTGCCAACCCGCATGCCAACGGCGGCCGCCTCCTCAACGATCTCAAGATGCCGAACTTCCGCGACTTCGCGGTCGATGTGGCGAAGCCCGCCACTGTGTTCGCCGAGGCCACCCGGGTCCTCGGCGCCTTCCTGCGCGACGTCATGCGGCTGAACCAGGATCGGCGCAACTTCCGCGTGTTCGGGCCCGACGAGACCGCGTCGAACCGCCTGGGCGCGCTGTTCGAGGTGACCGATCGCACATGGCTGGCCGACCGGCGCCCGGAGGACGAATCCCTCGGCCCCGATGGCCGGGTCATGGAGATCCTGAGCGAGCACACCTGCCAGGGCTGGCTCGAGGGCTACCTCCTCACCGGACGCCACGGCTTGTTCTCCTGCTACGAGGCCTTCATCCACATCGTGGACTCGATGTTCAACCAGCACGCGAAGTGGCTGAAGGTGTGCAACGAGATCGCCTGGCGTCGGCCAATCGCCTCCCTCAACTACCTGCTTACCTCGCACGTCTGGCGCCAGGACCAGAACGGCTTCTCCCACCAGGATCCGGGCTTCATCGATCACGTGGTCAACAAGAAAGCCGACGTGATCCGAGTCTACCTGCCACCCGATGCGAACACCCTGCTGTCGGTCGCTGACCATTGCCTGCGCAGCCGGAACTACGTGAACGTCATCGTGGCCGGCAAGCAGCCCAGCCTCCAGTACCTCGACATGGATGCCGCCATCAAGCACAGCACCGCCGGCATCGGCATCTGGGAGTGGGCGAGCAACGACCGGGGGAGCGAGCCGGACGTCGTGATGGCCTGCGCCGGCGACGTGCCGACCCTCGAAACGCTCGCGGCGGTCTCGCTGCTGCGTCAGCACTTCCCGGCCCTCAAGGTGCGGGTGATCAACGTCGTGAACCTCATGAAGCTCCAGCCGCAGAGCGAGCACCCGCACGGGCTCTCCGATCGGGAATTCGACACCCTGTTCACGACGGACAAGCCGATCATCTTCGCCTTCCACGGGTACCCGTGGCTGATCCACCGCCTCACCTACCGGCGGACCAACCACAAGAATCTCCACGTGCGCGGCTACAAGGAGGAGGGCACCACGACGACCCCGTTCGACATGGTCGTGCGGAACGACCTCGACCGGTTCCACCTGGTGGCCGACGTGATCGACCGCGTGCCGGGGCTGGGGGCGACCGCAGCCTACGCCAAGCAGGCGATCCGCGACAAGCTCATCGAGCACCGGCAGTACATCGAGCGATACGGCGAGGACATGCCGGAGGTCCGCGAGTGGACGTGGAGCGGTGCGTGAGGGGTGGCGGAAGCGATGATGGGCGGGCTATCGGCCAGGCTCTCGAATGGAA